>VAWT01000142.1 GCA_005883415.1 Actinomycetota bacterium
TCGGATCTCGCCACCTACCGAAAGACGTATGGGCTGCCGCCGTGTACGGTCCGCAATGGCTGCTTCAAGCAGGTTAACCAGAACGGCGCCACGAGCCCTCGGCCGAGTGGCGACTATGGCTGGGCCGAGGAGGAGAGCCTCGATCTCGACGCGGTCTCCTCCGCGTGTCCCACCTGCCACATCCTGCTGGTCGAGGCGAACTCCGCTACAACGGCTGATCTGAACAAGGCCGAGGACACCGCCGCGAAGGCCCGGGGCGTGGTCGCGGTCTCGAACAGTTGGGGCGGCAGCGAAGACCCAACCGAGTTGACGGACGACGCCCACTTCAACCATCCAGGTGTGGCGATCACCGCCGCGGCCGGCGACTCCGGGTACGGGACGAGCTGGCCGGCCGTGTCGCCGTACGTGACCGCGGCCGGCGGCACCACGCTGACGCAAGCCAGCAACGCGCGGGGCTGGGACGAGAGCGTCTGGTCAGGCTCGGGGAGCGGCTGCTCCACCTTCGAGCCCAAGCCGGCATGGCAGAGTGACTCAGGCTGCTCGAACCGGACCGACAACGACGTCGCAGCCGACGCGGACCCGAACAGCGGGCTCGGCGTCTATGACACCTACAACAGCTGCGGGTCAAGCAGCCAGTGCGACTTGTTGATCGAGCTCGGATTGGCACAGGGCCTCGATGGCTGGGCCCAGGTGGGCGGCACCAGCCTGTCCTCGCCGCTGATCGCCTCCGTGTACGCGCTCGCCGGCAATACCTCCTCGATGGTGTATGGCAGCTATCCGTACAGCCACGCTTCATCGTTGTTCGACATCACGAGCGGCTCAGACGGGCCTCTCTGCGTGCCGACCTACCTCTGCCAGGCTGGACCGGGCTACGACGGCCCGACGGGCAACGGGACGCCCAACGGCTCGGGCGGGTTCTAGCCAGATTCTGGTGCCCCGGGGTCGGGGAGGGCCCCGGGGCCTGGATAAGATCGCCCGCCGTGGCGATCGCCCAAGCAAAAGCCTTTCGGGCGGAGTTCCCAGTCTTCGAGCGAGTCTCGTACCTGAATGCCGGTACCGAGGGGCCGGTTCCAGCGGCCGCTGTCCAGGCAGCTCGCGAGCGGATCGAGCTCGAAGCTAGCCATGGCCGCAGCGGAAAGGCCTTCTTCGAGGGCCTGCTGGAGATGGCGCAGGCTGTGCGCGCGGCCTACGCCCGGCTGCTCCGGTCCGGAGCCGAGCAGGTTGCACTCACGGGCTCGACCACCGACGGGGTCAACACGGTGCTAGCCGGCCTCGATCTTCGGCCGGGCGACGAGATTCTGACGACCGATGAGGAGCATCCGGGACTGCTGGCGCCACTCGGCCAAGCCCGGCGGCGGCAGGGCATCCGGGTGCGCGTCGCGCCGTTCGAGCGCGTCGCGGACGAGGTCTCCAGCGATACCAGGCTGGTGGCGTGCTCGCACGTCTCGTGGGTGTCGGGGCGGGTGGTTGATACCGCGGCGCTGAAGCGCAGCGGGGCTTCGGTATTGCTCGACGCGGCCCAGGCGATCGGTGCGATCCCGGTTGATGTCGACGAGCTGGGGTGCGATTTCTACGCTGCCTCCGGACAGAAGTGGCTGTGCGGACCCGAGGGGTCCGGTTGTCTGTTCATCCGCGAAGAACGGCTCGACGAGTGCTCGATTCCCTGGCCGAGCTACGGCTCGCTCGCCGATCCGCAGCGGCCGCTGGAGGTCGAGCCCGCAGCGGGGGCGGCCCGCTTCGACCACGGATTTCCCTCGGGGCTGCGCAGCGCCTGGGTTCTGGCTTCGCTCGAGGTGCTGGGCGCTCCCGGATGGGACTGGGTACATGCCCGCGCCGCCGGCCTCGCGCTCTCGCTGGCTAACCGGCTGCGAGAGCGCGGAGCGGTTGAGGTGCTTCCGCGAGGAGCGTCGACCCTCGTATCGTGGCGACTGCCGGACCGTCGAGATCCCGCCCAGGAGGTCGAGCGGCTGGCGGCGGCCGGATTCGTCCTGCGCAGCATTCCCTCCCACGGCGGGCTGATCCGGGCCTCGGTCGGCGCCTGGTCCTCCGAGGAAGAGCTCGAAGCGCTCGTCGAGACGGCCAGCCGGACGTAGGCCCGTCGGCAGACTCGCGCCCGAGCAGGGCCGTCAGGTCACCCGCTCGGGGTGTGTGTAGACGTTCACGCTGTCGCCGCGCGCAAACCCACACAGCGTGATCCCTCGGTCCCCGGCAAGCGATACCGCCAGCGAACTCGGCGCGCCGACGCCGACGAGCATCGGAGCTCCCGCCACCGCAGCCTTCTGAACGAGCTCAAACGACAGCCGACCGCTGACGCACAGGATCCGCTCTACCAGGGGCACCAGTCCTTCGAGCAGGGCGCGGCCGATCACCTTGTCCATGGCGTTGTGGCGTCCCACGTCCTCGCGGCTCGACAGCAGTTCCCCGTGAGAGTCGAATAGACCGGTGGCGTGCAGGCCGCCGGTCTTCTCAAACGTCGGCTGCCTCAGCTTGTCCGGGAGACCGGCCAGCAGTTCGCGCCGCACCGCTGGGCCCTCGGACACCGCCGGGCTGTGGACCGCCACCTGCTCGAGCGCCCCCTTGCCGCATACCCCGCACGACGAGCTCGTATAGAAGCGCCGTTCTCCGGGGTCGCTCAGGAGCGGGCCGGCAACCTCGACGGTGTTGGCCGGCGCATCGTGACTGTCAGCGGCCTGCCGTCGACGCGGATCTCGAGGGGCTCCTCGATCGCCACAACGTCGCTTTGGCCGTCGTGTTCGACGCGCACGTAGGACATCTGCCGGCAACCTCGGTCAGTTGGCCGCGGGGGCGCCGCTGGTGGCTGCCGGACCGCCCGCCCGCGAGATCGCTCGGTCCATCGCCGGCAGTGGATCGGTGACCGGAGGCCCGTGACCCACCACCAAGAGCGACGGTTCCAGCTCACGCAGCTTGCGGGCTGAGTCTCGATCCTTGTCCTTGTCCCAAGTGGCGGGCGTGGCCAGCGGGAAGCGCAGGTTGAAGTGATTCGAGACCGCCAAGCCGCCGTACGACGTGTACACGTCGCCGGCGATCAGCGTGTTATCTCGTGTATCGCGAAAGGCCATGTGGCCGGGGGTATGGCCAGGAGTACGAATGACCTCGAGGCTGCCGATCCGCTCGCCGCCCGCCAGCCGTACGTCCGGAGCCGTTTTTATGCTCGGCCACGAGCCGGGGAGCTTGCCCTCGACCACCTTCTCGCCTGCGTGAATCCGGGCGTCGAGATCTGAGAGAAACACCTCGACGCTGCCCCCGAGTTTCTCCTTGAGCCCGTCGAGCGAGCCGACATGGTCGCCGTGGCCATGGGTCAAGGCGATGCGCTTGATCTCCGCGCCTGCTGACCCAGCGGCCGCGAGCAGCTTGCCGGCGCCGCCGCCGACTGTGGTGTCCACGAGCGTGAAGCCGTCCTCCTCACGAACCAGGAAGGCGTTGACGAAATGCAGTCGGGTGAGCTGGATGATGTTGTCGGTTACGGGGGTCGCGTTCACGGTCTGGCTCCTTTGAATAACACAGAGGGAGTGGGCCTCACACCCTAATCTCCTGGCGGTGCGTGCCCATGCTTTCACCGAGCTCGTGCCGCCGCCGCGCCGTGGACGCGTGTTCACGAGCGGCGCGCGAGCGGGACTGGCCGACTGTGCCCCATCGGGCAGGATCCGCCTCGACGCCCTGGCCCGCTGGCTCCAGGACATCGCCTATGACGACGTCGAAGATGCTGGCGTGGCGGGAGCGGCCGTGTGGGTCGTCCGGCGGACACGGATCAAAGTTGCCCGCTTCCCGCGCTTCGGTGAGCGGTTCAGCCTGAACACGTTCTGTAGCGGCTTTGGTCGCGCCTGGGCGGAGCGGCGCACGACGATCGCCGCGGCGCAAGCCGGAGATGCCCCGGTGGAGGCCGTGTCGCTGTGGGTCCACCTCGACCCCTCCTCCAGACGGCCGGCACCGCTGACTCCCGAGGAGATCGACGTCTACGGGGAGGCGGCCGCGGGGCGGAAAGTCACGGCACGACTCAGGCATCAGGCGCCCGATGGTGCCAGCGAGGCGCGGCGCTGGACGTTCCGTGCCACCGAATGCGACGTCGCCGGCCACGTCAACAACGCGGCTTATTGGCAGCCGCTGGAGGAAGAGCTGCTCGATGGCGGCGAACCCCACGAGATCGATGTCGAGATGGAGTTCCGCAATGCCGCTCAGCCGGGACAGAAGCTAGTACTAGGCGACGGCGCCCGGCGCTGGATCGTCGGGGGTGACGGCGATGTTCACGCCTCCGTTGTCATGTCTCGGGAGCGGGACTAGCGCAGCGCGAGTTCGGCGCCCGCGCCGTCGACAGGCGTCGCGGCCCGTTGCGCACCGAGCTCTGTCTCGCTCGGCACCGACTCGCGCTGTAGCTCGCCGTCCGGCGCGATCCGGTAGACGCCGGTCCTTCTCAGCGGGGGCGAATAGGCGTGAACGGTCACAGCCGGTGCCATCCCGGCGTGCAGCACTCGATGGATCGCCACTGCCGGCACGATGAATGTCTCGCCCGCCCCCATCTCTTGGCTTCGGGGTGGCGCCCCGAACGCGAGTCGGTCCTCGCGCACGCGGCCGGAGACAACCGCCACCGCTGCCGCCGACTCGTCGTGGTCGTGGTAGCCGGTGTCCTGGTCCTCGCTCCAGCAGATGACCCAGGCGTTGACCTCAGGGTCATCCCAGATCTGCTCGTATACGCGCTCTTCGCCTGCGTGGCGGACGAGGCGCTCCCACCGCTCAGGCGTACCCGCAAGCGTGGCCGCGAATCGCTCCAGTTCGTCAGTCGTCAGGCTCATTCCACAAACATATCTAACTCAATCAACTTACTCAAGTTCAACCCCGGAGCCTGTCGACAAAACAGGAATATTGGGCGGGTTTCGTCGACAGGCCTAAAAGCGGTCGCTGCACAATGACTTGCCCGGCACGTCAAAATGCCGCGCGCATGAGCAGTGCACTGGGCAGAAGGGAGGCGTCATAGCGCTCGCCCCGCCACGGGTTGCGCCACCGGCGCCCGCGCGGCTCTGGCGCCGCCCGGTCGCGCTTCCTTCCCCGCGCCACCTGCGGCGGATCGACTGGTTCGACCTCGCGGTCTTCGTCCTGCTTGCCGCCCTGTCGATGTGCGTGCTCGTGCTTGATCTCGCGAGGATCTCTACGCACGGAGGCGTCTGGGATGGGACCCAAAGCGCGTATGTCGTCGATCAGCTCCAGTACATGGCGTGGATCCGCGATGCGTCCACGCATCTATTTGCCTCGAACCTATTCGTCCTTCACTCCACGCCCCACGACTATCTCCAGCCGATGGTGGCGATCTCGGGAGGGCTGGTGGCGCTTGGGGTGACCCCCCCCATCGCGCTGCTGGTATGGCAACCCGTGGCCGTGGTCGGTCTGTTCGTCGCCGTTCGAGGATTCGTTCGCGTCCAGCTGCGGAGCCGGCTGGCGGTGAGGGCGGCGCTCGTGCTGGCGCTGTTTGCAGGCCTGCCGTCGATGTATTTCGACTTGTGGCTGCCGTTCTGGACGTGGGGCTACCAGGAGGCGCTCCTGGCGTTCGCGTGTGCCACGGGATCGGTCCTGCTCTATCACCGCACCAGGAAGCGAGGAAGGCTTCTCTGGGTCGCCGCCGCCCTCGGCGCGCTGGCGAGCTGGCTACACCCATGGCAGGGGGAGATCCTGCTGATTCTGATCGTCTGCGGCGAGGCGATCATGTGGATTGGGGGTAGACGCGCGCGGCTGTGGCGACCGCTGCCGGTGATCGTAGCCACGCTTTTGCCGCTGGCCTACTACGTGGTCCTGTCGCGGGTCGATCCGTCATGGCGGCTGGGGCAGCTGGGGTCCCGGGGGATCATCCCGCTGCCAGAGCTGCTTTGGCCGCTCGCGCCGCTCGCGGTCCCTGCTCTGTTGGCCTACCGGCGCCGGCCAGTGAACTTTATCCAGGCCGCGACACGGGTATGGCCGTTTGCTGCCGTGGCGGTGTATCTGGTGGCAGAAAATGGCCTGGGCAGCAGCCCTCCGCACGCGTTCGCCGGGATCACGGTGCCGCTAGCCGTGCTGGCGGTCGACGGCCTTGGATCGGTGCGCTGGCCGTCGCTCTTGCCTCGCCGGACTATCACCGCGCTGCTCGTCCTCGCGCTGACGGTTCCGGTCGCCGTCGACAAGCTGGGCGTCGCCCACGGCCTCGTCAAGGACAACAAGATATTCACCGCCGACGAGCGGCGGGCGCTCCAGTACCTGGCGCGGAATCCCGAGCCTGGCGGAGTGCTGACGCCGATCCATCTGGGGGCGCTCGTGCCCTTCGAAACGGGCAGGCACACCTATATCGGGGATTGCTACTGGTCGCTACCCGGCTGCGCTAGCCGGAATGTGAACTCCTGGCTCGTGGTCCACTGGGCCAGGATCCTGCCGAGGTATGCCCGAGCATTCGTGTGGAGCACCGGCGCTCGATTCCTGGTCAAGGACTGTAAGGGCTACGATCACATCTGGCCCGAGCTGAAGAAGATCGTCCTCTCCGTCCATCGCTTCGGCTGCGCCGCCGTGTACGAGCTCGGGCAACCAGGCCAGCTGGTGCAGTCCTGGCCTGCCAGCCGCCCGCCACGCCACCTGCCTCTGGTGGACCACTCCACCTAATCTTGTCCGGCACCAGCACAAGCCGACATGACCTCGCCGGGGAGATCACGGGTACTGCACCGTCACTGACCGACCGCTTCCTAGATGCCGTGGCGCTCGCCGAGGAGGTACACGGGCGCGACCGCCGAAGCGGTACCGAGGTCCCCTACCTGGCTCACCTGCTGGTGGTCACCGGGCTTGTGCTCGAGGACGGCGGCGATGAGGACGAGGCGGTGGCGGCGATGCTCCACGACTCGGTGGAGAACGGCGGCGGCCAGCAGATGCTCGATCGGATCGCGCAGCGGTTCGGCCCTCGTGTAGAGGCGATCGTGGAGGCATGTTCTGACACCGTCGAGGGCGAGCAGGATGAGCCCTGGATCGAGCGCAAACGTCGTTACCTCGAGCACCTTCCCGAAATCGAAGACGACGGGGCGCTACGGGTGTCGCTCGCCGACAAGCTCCACAATGCGCGCTCGCTGGTGCGCGACTACCGAGAGGAAGGCGATGCCCTCTGGGAGCGGTTCGCCGAGAAGACTGCGCGCCAGCAGCTCTGGTACTACGAGCGCCTGCTGGCGTTCTTCCAAGAGCGCCGCCCGGGACCGCTGACCGAGGACCTTGCCCGAGCCGTCGAGGAGCTTACGATCCTCGTCGCTCGTAACGCCACGAAGCGCAGCGCCGGCGAGCAGCCCGGTCGGTCCGGGTAGAGGACCCGCATGCACATCAAGAGGGAGTTCGCGGTCCGCGATGTGGACGTCGCCCGATCGATCGTGAGCGCCCACCCGTTCGCCACGATCGTCACCTCGGACCTGCGGGCCACCCACATGCCATGCCTGGTTGACGAGCGCTGCGAGGGGCTGGCGATCCTGGGTCACGTGGCCCGTGCCGACCCCGTGGCGGACGGCCTCGACCAGCCCATCCTGGCGATGTTTCAGGGCCCGAGCGGCTACGTCTCAGCCAGCTGGTACGCGAGCGAGACGATCCCCACCTGGAACCACCTCACGCTCCACGTCCAGGGCGTACCGCAACTGTTTGGGGACGCCATGCCGGTCCTGCGTCGGACGGTCGAGCACTTCGAGTCTGCGGTCGAGGCGCCCTGGTCGCTCGAGAGCCTGGGCCACACGGCCCGCGAGATGGCGGACGAGGTGATCGCGTTCCGTCTCCCCGCCGCCTCGTGGTACGCCGAGGCCAAGCTCTCGCAGGACAAGCCGGTGCAGGAGCGCTCACGCGTATTAGCAGGCCTGGAGCGCGATGGCCCGTACGCGAACGCGGCGCTCGCCGCCGCGATGCGACGTTTCTGGCCCTAGTCCTCAGGCTGACCTAGCCGCCGCCGCCAACCTGTAGACAATGCCGCGATGATCCGCACGACCGGAGCCGTCCTCTACGGCACGATCATGGTCGGCGCGCTGCTAGCGGCAGAGAGCGCCAGGCAGGAGAGCTACGCCTGCTCATCTGCTGGGCGGCAGGGGCGAGCCTGTCGACCGCCGTGAACGCGGGGGTCTACACGTCAGCAGGAATCATCGTTCTCGTCGAGGTGTGGGCCGCCATCCGCGCCGAGCTCTCGGGGCGCGAATTGGTGGCTCAGATCTCGTTCGGAGCATTCTTTGGACTCTTGGTCGTCATCATGAATGTCGTCCTGCGCTAGCCCCTCCGTCGCTTCCGGGCGAGGATTGGTTTACACGGCGGCGAACCTGGAGTAGCATCTCGGCGGGCGAGCGTACCAACGAAGGGGGGGTAAATGACCAGAATGCTGTATGCCGTGGCGCGATTTTCGGTGCGCCGCCGCTTCGTGGTGCTCGCGCTGTGGCTGCTGGCGGCGATCGCGCTCGTGGCCATATCGCACCGGATGGGCGACAACACCAACGACAACTTGTCGCTTCCGGGAACCAACAGTCAGCAGGCCACCAACACCCTCACAAGCTCGTTCCCGGGGCAGGCGAACGGGGCGAGCCCGATCGTGCTTCATGCACGCAGCGGAAAGCTGACCGACTCGAACAACGCCAACGCCGTCAACCAGGCCTCCTCAAACCTTTCGAAGGATCCGAGCGTCGCTGGTGTCGTCAGCCCCCTCACCCAGCAGGGCGCTTCTCAGCTGAGCCAGGATCAGACGACCGGCTACCTAAACGTCACGCTGAAAGTCAGCCCAGGATCGCTGTCTCAGAGCGACGCCCAGGAGATCATCAACAAGGCCGCCAAACCGGGGCAAGCGGCAGGCCTTCAGGTGGCGACCGGGGGTCAGCTGGGGCAGAAGGTTTCAAAGCCCTCCACCGAACAGAGTGAGCTCATCGGGATCATCGCAGCGGCGATCATCCTCACGTTCACGTTCGGGACCGTCACCGCGATGCTGCTGCCGATCGTGACCGCGATCTTCGCGCTGCTTTCGACCCTGGCGATCATCCGCATGCTGGGCCATGTGACGAGCGTCCCTACGGTGGCCCCGACCCTTGCCACGATGATCGGTCTGGGCGTGGGGATCGATTATGCGCTGTTCATCGTCACCCGCCATTTCCGCGGCTTACGCGAGGGGCTCCCGATCGAAGAATCGATCGCCCGCGCGGCGGCCACGTCTGGTGGAGCCGTGTTCTTCGCCGGCTGCACAGTCACGATCGCGCTCGTCTCGCTCGCTGTGGCAGGGATCCCTCTCGTCACCACGATGGGATTGATGGCTGCCGTGTCCGTCGTCATCGCCGTGCTCGCAGCTCTGACGTTGCTGCCAGCGGAGCTGGCCATCCTGGGGCCACGGATCGAGTCGCTGCGCGTGCACAAGCCGGCCACGGACGAGCAGATTCGGAAGGGCCTGTGGGCGAAATGGGCTCGGGAGATCGCGCGCCGCCCGATCGTCGCGGGGATCGCCGCGCTAGCCATCCTGATCCCGCTGATGATCCCGCTCCTGTCGCTTCAACTTGGCCAGCAAGACACGGCGGCCCTTTCCAAGTCTACGACCGCACGACAGGCATACGACCTCATTTCGCAGAACTTTGGCGCGGGCGTCAACGGCCCGCTGCTGGTAGCTGTGAAGCTCGGATCACCCGCCCAAAACGGAACTCAGGATCCGCGCCTGGCGACGCTCCAGAAGGACGTCAAGGGTACGTCCGGCGTGGTTGCCGTCTCGCCGGCGCAGGTCGACCAGGCGGGCACGACCGCGTACTTCAACGCGATCTCGAATGCCGGACCCGCGGAGCAGGCCACGACCAATCTCGTGCACACGCTCCGATTGAGCACCATCCCAACCGCCCAAAAGGGAACCAACATGCAGGCGTACGTGGGCGGCACCACCGCTGCCTACGACGACTTGGCCTCGAAGATCTCGAGCAAGCTGCCGCTTCAGATCCTGGTGGTGATCGCTCTCAGCTTCCTGCTGCTGATCCTTGCCTTCCGCACGGTCGTTGTGCCGCCGCAGGCGGCCGTCATGAACCTCCTCTCGATTGGCGCCTCCTACGGCGTGCTGACGGCGATCTTTCAGTACGGATGGCTGCATAGCTTGATCGGATTGCCCGGAAAGGTCCCAGTCGTCTCGTACGTGCCGCTGTTCATGTTCGCGGTCCTGTTCGGCCTTTCGATGGATTACGAGGTGTTCCTCGTCAGCCAGATCGAGGAGCACGTGCACGAGGGCCAGGACAACAAGACCTCCGTCATCTCCGGCCTGGTGACGAGCGCCCGGGTGATCACGTCTGCGGCCCTGATCATGGTGTTCGTGTTCGGCAGCTTCTTGCTGAACGGCGATCCCACCGTCAAGCAGTTCGGCGTGGGCCTGGCCATCGCGGTGATTCTCGACGCCACGGTCGTCCGCTGCCTGTTGGTGCCAGCGCTGATGGTGCTGATGGGCAAGCTCAACTGGTTCATGCCGCGCTGGCTCGACAAGATCGTGCCGCACATGAGCATCGAGGGGGCCGAGTTCTTCAGGGAACGCGACGTGGCTCGAGCGCGCGAGGCGGAGCCCGAACTCGTTGGCGCCGGCACCGAGCGCTGAGATCGCATCGCCCGCTAGGGACCAACACCCGGGACCGGGCCGAGACCCGCGTAGCGCGGCGCGGCGGTCACCGCTGCGGCGCTCATAGGTCCAACGTGAGCTCCGAGATCCGCTTCGCGCGAGCTACTCGTGACGTCGATCTGCCACAGCTGCAAACAGGAGACCAAACGCGACGTTATCTGCGAGCTGGGGAAGGAGGGGTAGAGCGCGGATCGCCGGGAACCTTCTTCCGATCATGCCGACGTTGATCAGACCGATCGCGAGTCCAGCCGCGGCACCCCACACGACCGAGCGGCGTTCAGGGAGCATGCGCGCAAGGGCCTCCCCGAACGCGACCGAGATGCCGAGGTGGACGATCGCGCCGCGCACGAAAGCGGGCCGGCCTGGCGGGACAAGCGTTCCCACGGCGCAGGTCGCGTTGTACACGTAGCGAATCGCGGACCGGAAGCTTCCCCCCGTGCGCAGAGCATGGAGGGTCGATGGCAAACCGCTGAACATCGCCGCCACCGCGATCGCCTCGGTGACTCGTTGGCGGTCCCGCCGCACTCCGCAAACATACCGGCGCCACCAAGTCAGCACTCATGCTCTCCGTGGCGCGTAGCGCCCGTCGCTGCGTTGCTTGACGTCACGATGGTCGTGGCGATCGGCGCGTCGCCCGTGCGCGCAAACCGAGCGTATTTCCAGGCACTCCTAGAAGCGGGAGCGACGGGACTCGAACCCGCGACCTCCGGCGTGACAGGCCGGCGCTCTAACCAGCTGAGCTACGCCCCCTCGGCGGGGACTTCCAAGTATGGCAAGAACGTTGTTAGGTGATCCGCCGAAACTTTTGAAGCACGTCTGAGTTAGAGCGCTTGGAATCGATCTCCCGGAGGTAACGCCCAACCCGGCCGTGGGCGCCCCAGTGGGATCAAGGCGATGGGGATCCTGGAAGCGGGTCCCCGTCGTCGTTAAGGGGCCGCTCGCGAGCAGCCCGTTAGCCGCTCACGGCAGCACGAGCGCGAGGACCTCGCGCACCAGTTGCTCGTACCGCTCCGGTGGATAACGAGCGGGATCAGTTAGCAGCGTGCTGCCGGCGTCCTCGCCCAGCACGCGGATCGCGCGCGCCGTCAGCTCGACGTCGAGATCGTCAGGTAGCTCGGGGCGCTCGAGCGCCCAGCGCACAAGCTTGGCGATCCTCTCCTGCGTCCGTGCGCGGTTGGTCTCGACGTACTCGCGGACGATCGCCGGCGTCCCCTCCAGCGGCAGCAAGATGATGCGCCACGTGGCTGGGCGGCTGGCGACCGCTTCCAGGAAGCGCCGCACGCCGCCGGCCAGCAACTCGACCGGATCCTTGTCCGCGGGTTCGTCCGGGACGACCTCCTCGAGTTGCTCGAGAGAGATCCGCTCTTCGCGCTCGCTGAGCGCGTGCAGGAGACGTCCCAGGTTTGGGAAGTGGTCGTAGACCACGGGACGTGTGACTCCCGCCTCCCGGGCCACGGCTTCGATCGAGACGCCGCTGTAGCCCTGGTCGAGGATCACCTGCAGCGCGGCGTCGATCAACTGCTCGCGCCGCTGCGCAGGCGGCATGCGAGGGGCATAACGTCGCCGTTCCTGCGCGACATCGGCGTCCGCCTTGGAGCTCCCGGCACTCGACCTCAGTACAGGCCTACTCGGCATCGACGCGGGCAAGGCTACCAGCGGCCACTCCGCCTTAGCTACACAGATGTAGTTTGGCCGCGGGACTCGCCTGCCGGGACGAGATCCGGGCCGACGCCGTGACGCGCGTAAACGCATGAGCCAGCCGGGCGCCGTCCGCCGCCGCTCACCACCCCGCAGTAGC
>VAWT01000430.1 GCA_005883415.1 Actinomycetota bacterium
GCCGCATCGCAGACGCGGGTTTTTTGCATTCAGCGGGCTGAGCGGGGTGATTCGGGTGCCGGTTACCCCGCGAACCCGCTCAATGCGGGAGCAGCAGAGTGTCGGTGGGGCGGGCCATGATGAATGGCGTGGACGTGTTGGAGTTGTTCTCGCCGGCTACGCGGGAGTGGTTTAGGGGAGCGTTCGCCAGGCCTACGGCGGCTCAGGAGGGGGCCTGGCGGGTGGCGGCGGCGGGCGAGCATGCACTTGTCGTGGCCCCCACCGGATCGGGAAAGACACTTGCTGCATTCCTGTGGGCGCTGGACCGGCTGGCCATCTCCGGGCCTGCGGCGCAACCGTCCAGACGCTGCCGGGTGCTGTACATCTCCCCGCTCAAGGCCTTGGCAGTGGATGTCGAGCGCAACCTGCGCTCCCCGTTGGCCGGCATCCGGCAGGCCGCCCACCGGTTGGGCCAACCCCAGCCGGACATCGGGGTAGCAATGCGCACCGGAGACACCCCAGCCGAGCAGCGCCGAGCCTTTGCGCGCACGCCGACCGACGTGCTCGTCACCACGCCGGAGTCGTTGTTTCTGCTACTGACCTCCGCGGCCCGGGAGTCGCTGCGAGGAGTCCGCACAGTGATCGTCGACGAGGTGCACGCCGTCGCGGCCACCAAGCGTGGCGCGCACCTGGCGCTGTCCTTGGAGCGGCTGGACGCCCTGCTGGACCAACCCGCGCAGCGGATCGGGCTGTCCGCAACCGTGCGCCCGGTCGAGGAGGTCAGCGCCTTTCTCGCCGGCGGCCGGTCGGTGCACGTGGTGCAACCGGCATCGGTTAAGACGATCGATGTTGCGGTGCAGGTGCCGGTGGCCGACATGGCGACCCTGGGTGAGTTGACCGAAGGTGCCGATGGGGCGACCGAACAGCGCGCCTCGATCTGGCCCGCTGTGGAGCGCAGGATGCTGGATCTGGTGCGTTCGCACCGATCGCGATGTCGCGCGAGCAGCGAACCCGCGTCGAGGAGGAACTCAAGTCGGGCCGATTGCCGTGCGTGGTCGCGACATCCTCGCTCGAGCTCGGCATCGACATGGGAGCGGTGGACCTGGTGGTACAGGTCGAAGCACCTCCGACGGTCGCGTCGGGCTTGCAGCGGATCGGCCGCGCTGGGCATCAGGTGGATGCGGTGTCCCAGGGCGTCATCTTTCCCAAGTTCCGCGGCGACCTGGTCTCGTGCGCAGTGGTGGCGCAACGGATGGCGGACGGGGCAATCGAGGCACTGCGCTACCCACGCAATCCACTGGACGTGCTGGCCCAACACGTGGTGGCCATGGTGGCGCTGGACACCTGGCGCGTCGACCACCTCGCCAGGCTGGTCCGGCGCGCTGCACCGTACTCGGCACTACCCGATTCGGCGCTGCACGCCGTCTTGGACATGCTCGCCGGGCGCTACCCGTCGGAGGAGTTCGGCGAGCTGCGCCCACGGATTGTCTGGGACCGGGTCAGCGACGAGCTGCGCGGCAGGCCGGGAGCGCAGCGGTTGGCGGTCACCTCCGGCGGCACCATCCCGGACCGCGGTTTGTTCACCGTCATGACACCCGGCGGTGCTGACGGGGCGGGCTCGCGCGTCGGTGAACTCGACGAGGAGATGGTCTACGAGTCCAGGGTGGGCGATACGTTCCTGCTGGGTTCGACATCGTGGAAGATCGTCGACATCACCCACGATCGGGTCATCGCAGCGCCCGTGCCTGGCGAGCCGGCCCGGATGCCGTTCTGGAAGGGCGACGCGCCGGGACGTCCACTGGAATTGGGACGGGCGCTAGGCGCGTTCGTCCGTGAGCTCAGCGCCACCGAGGCCGACGCGGCGCGCAGCCGCATCGAGGGCGTCGGGCTGGACACGTGGGCTGCCGACAACCTGCTGTCCTATCTGCGCGAGCAGCGCGAGGCCACGGGCCACATACCGGACGACCGCACGGTTGTGGTGGAGCGCTTCCGCGATGAGCTGGGTGACTGGCGGATGGTGGTGCACTCCCCGTTCGGCGCGCAGGTCAACGGCCCGTGGGCGCTGGCGATCGGCGCCCGGCTGCGGGAGCGCCGCGGCGTCGAGGCGCAGGTGGCCAGTGCCGACGACGGGATCGTGTTGCGGCTGCCGGACGCGCTGGACGCCGACGGCGCCGAGGTACTACCCACCGCTGAGGACGTGCTATTCGACCCGGACGAGGTAGATGCGGTCGTGATCGCCGAGCTGGGCGGTTCGGCAC
>VAWT01000143.1 GCA_005883415.1 Actinomycetota bacterium
AAGGTGCTCGAGGCCCAGGCGGACAGCGCCCAGGTTCAGGTTGCGCCCTCGGCCGAAGTGCCAGTAGCCGAGCCCCCGCCGGTAGCAGTGCAGTGACAGAGACCGGAGAGGCTCGGCCCGACTCACGGTAAGCCGGGTCACCTCACGGTGAGCGAGAAATCGAGTTGAGTGCGGCGGATCAGTAAGACCCGCCGCACTGACAGCTGGGTGTCGGAGCCCGACGTAGCTCCGTCGACCACCTTCACAGGCACTTCCCCCATAGGCAATGGACTTGAACCACGGACCTCTTTCCTTATCAGGGTCCGCGACATGGACGGATGGGGCCTGTACCGATAACAACAAGGAGAGAAACATGGGATCAGATGAGAACGTAGCGATCATGCAGCGCGCATACGACGCGTTCAACACCGGCGATATCAATACGCTTACCAAGCTGTTCGACGAGAGCGCCGTGTGGCATTTGCCTGGGCGCAGCTCAATGGCCGACGACTACAAGGGCCGCGACGCCACCCTTGCGTACTTCGGCCAGCTGGCGGAGAGGACCGGAGGGACCTTCCGCGCCGAACTGGAGCGCTTGACTGCAGACGACGAGGGCCGCGTGGTCGGCATCCATCGCAGCACCGCGAACCGAGACGGCAAGCACCTGGATGTCAGCGATTGCATCGTCTTCCAGCTTAGGGACGGCCGGATCACTGACGGTAAGGAGCACTTTGAGGACCTCTACGCCTGGGACGAGTTCTGGTCGTAGCCCCGCCGGCGCGAGCCCGGCACGTCACGCAGCGGTTCGCGGCTCGACATGCGTCGAGCCGCGAGGCGCACGGATGTCCGAATGCTGGCTGCCGAGTAGATGAGCCACGACCGCCATCTACCTAACGCTCGAGCGCGACGGCGGTGACCAACCCGTAGGCGAGATGGGGCGCCACATCGCTCGTCCAGTCCGTCGCCGACCAGGTACGCGGGTCAGTCACGCCCAGGGCGCTCATCATGCCGTCGGTGAACGCCATGGCACCGAGCGTCGCGATAACGCTGGTGGCAACGAGTCCCGGAAGCCAGCCTGCCGCGCGCAGAGTGCCGACCGCCGCGCCGATCGTTAGCCCAGAGGCGATTCCGGTCAGCGCACCCAAGCCCGAGACTCGATGTGAACGGGTTTCTTGGTCTCCCGGTATCCGCACGGAGGACTTCTCGGCCAGTCTCTCGACAGTGTCTTCAGGTCCGCTCGAGCTCGGCCGTCCGCGCACGGCCATGTCCAGGTAGGTGACGGCATTTAACGCGGTGGTGCCTGCCGCACCTGCGATTGCTCCATTGAAAATGCCGTCTGGCAGCTTCATGCCACGCCGCTGCAGGGTGACGTCGCCTCGCCGGTCACTCGTGGCAGTCGGCGTCCCGGGCCAGCGCGGCGAGTCGGGCAGGGGACGTGTCGAGCCACTGGCGGAGCCGCTCGTAGACGAGTGGATGGTTGAGCAGGGCGATATGATGCGTGCGCCCGATGCACATGCCGTGCTCCGCCTCAAACGGGATCCGGCGGGTGCGGCTCCGGCCGGAGGCGCTCGGCTCCAGCACCAGACAATCCCCAAGCAGCCGCGCGATGGGGTGCTTCGGATTCTCCACGATCGTTGCGGCCACGAAGCAGTGCGTGGCGCCCTCGAGCAGCGGCACCTCCTTGCAGGCCTTGGCGCGCAGAGCGTCGGGGTCGCAGTCGCGCCAGTCCTCATCGACGAGTGAACCATGACGAAGGTCCCGAATGCCTCCGCTGCGCCGGCGCAAAAACCGGGCGAACGGTCGCGTCTCTGGCACGGTATGCAGCGCTTCGCTGGCGTAGTGGACGCCTTGCGCAAGGGGCGCACCCATGTGCGGCGTGCCCAGCGAGACGACATGCCCGACGTGCCTGATCCATTCGGCCCCTTGCTCGCTCGCCTGATAACAGGCGCTACGGCAGACGAGCCCGCCCATCGAGTGTCCGACCAGCGCCAGCTGATCGACCTCAACGGGCCATGCGTCAACGAGGTCCGCGATCAGTTCCCCAAGCGAGTGGCCGTTCTCGGATATGTGACGCCCGGTGTTGTAGCGGACGAAGACCGGCGTAGCGCCGAGATCGCGCTTGAGGCGCGACCCGTAGCACTCCCGGCTCGGACCGCCGCCCCACCACCATGGGAACTCGGTGCCCATCAGCCCGTGAACGAACACCACGATGCGCCGGTTCGCGGCGGGGAACGCCGCCGCGAGCCCGCTTGCCTCGCACGGCACGGCGAGCCCATCGACCCGCACCGCCATCGGCTCCTGGAGGACGCTCTGCTCCCTCTCGAGCGCGTCGCCGACCAGACCGTTGATCGCAGCCAGTCCGAGCCCACCCCAAGGCGTCGTCGATAACCGACGCTCTCCTGTCCGGTCACGCTTACCAAGCGCCACGTCGGCGGCTTGCCCCACCGCCGTCGGGCCTCCTGACACGGCTGCGTAGACAGTCCGGGAAATCGCGTCATGAGCCGCTCGCGCGACCGTGGCGCCCGGGCCAACCGCCCTGAATACACGCTCGGCCACCGCTCCATGGATCGCACCGATCCCGCCGATCGCGCCGCTTATCTCCTTGAAGCCGAGCTCGGCAAGCGCGCGAAGCTCGTCGGGATCACCCGGCGGCCACGAGGGCCTGGACGAGGCCGATGACTCGAGCGGTTGGGACTGGGTGGCAGGCAGCTGTGGAGTCATAGCGGGACCCTACTCCGCGGCGCGGCCGGACTGCGCCATTTGCAAACGACGTTGCGGACCTGCGTGCGCGACATCCCGGCGGACATACTCGCGGTCTACGTCGCCCGGGTGCTCGCCGACGCGCACGCTACCGAGGCGCCGGCACGATCACCATCGGCGCGGCCAGCAGCGCTCTCGAGCTGGATCGCACCCAGCTGGCGATCTTCGAGCCGCGCTGCGGGGCGTCAGGTAGCGGTGATCGCTGCGTCGAGATCACCCCACACGTCGTCGAGGTCTTCGCACCCGACGCTGAGGCGAATCAGACCCGGCGGAATGTGCTCCTGGCCGGGGTGCACGCTCCGGCGCTCCATCGATGTCTCTGTGCCACCGAGGCTCGTCGTGTGGCGGATGATGCGGGTCGCGCGACAGGCACGATCGGCGGCTCCCGCGTCCTTCAGCTCGAAGCTGACAATCGTGCCGAAGCCCGGATACCGCACCCGGACGACGGCCGCGTGACCGCTTAGGCGCGCTGCGAGCTGCTGCGCCGAGCTCTCGGCGTGGCGCAGCCGCAGGGCCAGCGTTCGAGCGCCGCGCAGCGCCAGGAAGCACTCGAGCATCCCGGGCGTGGCTCCGTTCCGGCTGCGGATCTCGCGGAGCAGCGCGAGCTCGCCCGGATCGGCGGTGACAGCGGCCCCGAGCAGAAGATCCGAGTGGCCGCCGATCAGCTTGGTCGCCGAGTGCACAACAATGTCGGCGCCGAGGCGGAGAGGGCGTTGCAGCAGCGGCGTGGCAAATGTGTTGTCGACCACCACCCGGGTCCCGTCGGGGCGGGGTGCGGCGCAGATCGCCGCGAGATCGGCGACCTCGAGCAGCGGGTTCGACGGCGACTCGATCCACAACAGGTCCGCCTCCGATGCTCGCGTCAACCACAGCGGGTCGGTCGCCGACAGCCTCTCTAGCCGCCACTGGTGAGTACGCACACCGGCGTTGGCGATCTCAGCTACTCCCTTGTAACAGTCGTCCACCAGAACCAGGTGGGCACCCGTGGGGAGCTGGCCGAGCACCGCAGCGCAGGCTGCCATCCCCGACGAGAAGGCAACGGCGCCTCCTCCTTCCAGCCCTCCCAGCATCGCCTCGAACGCTTCCCATCCTTCAGTGGCCTCGTTCCGGCTATAGATCCGCTCTGAGCCCAACACGTAGGTCGAGGCAGCAATCAGGGGGGTATTGAGGGGCGCGCCCGGCACCGGCTCGGGACGCCCTGCCACCACTACCCAGGTTTCAGGCTTCACCTCGTCCGATTCCACGATCTCGCTCCGTGGCGCTAGTGGCTCGCGGTGTCCATCCGGGAGAGGGCGAGACTGTCACAAGTTCGATGCCGATGGCGTCCGGACCCAACTGGATCTTCGCGGAAGCGAAAGCTGGTCGGCGAGCCGTCCGAGAAGGCCGGCTTCGATGGCACGCTAGGCCTTCGCCACGAACTACGACAGGAACAGGTAGCCGCTACGCGGTCAGCCGCCCGCGCGACGACGTTCGCGACGCGAAGGCTCGTGCGGGTTCGCCTTGCGGGGGTCGACCTCGGGGTCGACCTCGTGTGACGGTTCGCTCGTGCTAGTGGCGCCGGTCGGCGTATGCACATCGCCGAAGTCCATATCGCCGGCGTCTTTGTCGGGATCGCGTGGATCCGGCCGCTTGTCGTAGGGATCCGGCCACTCCGTCGGATCCGGGTCGGTGGCGGCCTCGTCCAAGGCCGCGTGAACGTCGCGCTCGCTCGGGGGATCGTTGTGGGCCATGCCTGCTCCTCGCTTCGAACTTCTTCTCACCCCACCGTACTCCGCTCAGCGGATTCGGTCGGCACGCCCCGTTCGGTCGTCGTGACCAATCGTGTCCGTTTAGGAGGGCGCCGGCGAGAGGATCACGGCGGCGTTGTTGGGGAAGATGCCCCCGACGGTCGGGCAGGCAGCTGCGTAGCCCACCAGTCGAGCGGGACGATCCGCATCGCGAGTTCGAATGAGCCTCGATCGAGCGACTCAGCGAGCTGGGCGATAGCCACGAGATTGTCGCGTAGCCACTCGTCCTCGACCGGCCCCGCGGCCTGAGTCGCCGGGCTGACACGGCTCAGCCTCGGCCGGCTCAGGTGCTCTTCGAGTGGCTCCGACTCGTCGAGCACGCTGCCCCACCAGTACACGCGGCTGTAGAGCTCGACGTGGCGATCGACGATCTCCGCGTACGTACCCGAATTCACCATCACGTCGGCCCAGCGTCCGAGTACCTCCTGGCCCTGACCGAGCAGCCCCGCGATCAGGCGGTGGAGCTGCTCGCGGCGGTCAGCGCTCGCGAGCATTTCGTCCATCGCTGCGGCGAGACGCGGCGTATCGTGCACCGCCTCCGTGCCGGCCGCGAGGGCCCCGTCCTCGAGCTCGCCGTCCGGAACCAGACCGGCGAGCTCGAGCAG
>VAWT01000431.1 GCA_005883415.1 Actinomycetota bacterium
GGGCGGCCAGCATCCACTGGTTGCCGAACGGATCGCCGAGGCGCCCGCCGCGCTCGCCGTAGAACTGGTCGGCGAGGGGGTAGATGACCTCGGCGCCGGCGCGGACGGCACGATCCCACGCGGCGTCGACGTCGGGCCAGTACGTGCAAAGCAGCGCGTTGAAGTCGTCGTCCTGGGCGTCCTTGACCATCACCACTGAGTCGCCGATCAACAGCTCCGAGTGGACGAGCGTCCCGTCGGCCAGGTGGTAGCGCTCGCCCAGCTCCTCGGCACCGAACGCGGCCTTGTAGAAGTCGATTCCGGCCGCGCCATCGCTCAACGCGAGCCGCGGCGTGACCGTGTGGAGGTGCTCGGGCACCGGCCGGACTGTCCGTTCGCGTTCAGCCAGGCCAGGCTGCTGGTAGATCCCGATCACGTTGCCGGCCGGGTCGCGAACGTGCCCCACGCGCTCGCCGGGCGCCGCGTCTTCGTTCAGCACCTCGCCGCCGGCGGCGCGGACGGACCCGAGCGCTGCCTCGAGGTCCGCGACCATGACGTGGACCATGATTCCGGGCTCAACCGACGGCGGGCGGCCGGTGACCCATGAGCCGCTCACCTCCTTGACCGCGTCGTCGAAGGCGATCGCGCCGTCGCCGCGGGTGCGCAGCTCCCAACCGAACGCGTCGCGGTAGAAGCGCGACGAGCGTTCGACGTCGGCTGCCGGGATCTCGAGGTAGCAGATCTTGCCGGTTGCGAGTGTGGGGGTTCCGTGTGCCATGTCGATTAATATACACGTAAAGTAAATGTCCGCGTGGTCATCCAGAGAGCGCTCGCCGAAACGGTCGTCCGGCCGGGGTCGCCCGCCGACGATCGATCGCGAAGCCGTGCTCGAGACGGCGATTCAGCTCCTTGACGCCGAGGGCGTCGAGGCGCTGACGATGCGCCGGCTCGCGAGCGAGCTCGGCGTGTCCGCGATGGCGCCCTATCGGCACGTGGGGAGCAAGGACGAGCTGCTGATGGTGGTGGTCGACCGGCTCGCGGCCCGGCTCGTCTACCCCTCGCGCCCGGGGGACCCGAAGGGCGCGATGCTGGTGCTGTGGTCGACGATCTACGACAGCCTCGCGGAGCACTCGTGGGTTCCTGAGGTGCTGGCGCGCCGCCGGATGATGGCGCCGTCGGTGCTCGGCGCGGTCGAGGAGATCCATGCGGCGCTGGCCGACGCGGGTCTATCGATCGAGGCGACCGTGCGCGCGTACCGTCTGATGTGGAACTTCACGCTCGGCTCGCTGCTCGTGCGCGCCGGCGCGAGCTCTGAGGGGCCAAGCCAGCAGCGGGACCTCCGCGGTGCCCCCGATCCCGAGCGCTACCCGACTTTGGCGGCGGCCGCGGCGGCGTGGACGGCAGCACACGACCCCGACACCTACCGCGAGGATCTCGGGGCGCTCATCGACGCGTTGCTGGCGGATGCGTGCCACTCCTGAGCCGTGTCACGGCCACCTCAGCCGGCCGGCGGGGTCGGATGCGGTGAAGGCGTCTGGGCGGCAGGGTTGGTTGAGGAGCGTGTCGCACCCGGGGTAACCGGCGCGGGCGCTGGCTCCCGGGACGGTGCCGACGACGATCTCGGAGGGATGCTGGGCGTCGTGCAGGATGCTGTTGACGCCCGCGTTGGCGAGCGGCTCGAAGTTCCAACCGCCGGTCTGGCTGGGGGTGTCGATGACCAGTCGGATCCGAGATCCCGCGCGGAACACGTAGTCGAACGGGAACAGCGCTGGGAGGCGCGGAGCCATCCGCGGGCCACATAGGCCTCCTGTCCGTCGGGCCGGACTTCGGTGATCGTGGCCTGCAGGTTGGTGTCGGTGGCGGTGGATTTCAGCCACAGATCGAGGCTGGCGGGGCCGAGCAGCTCGGCGGCGTGCGCGAGCCTGGGCGTCGTGTAGGCCAGCGCGCCGCCGGGAGTGCCCGGCTGCTTCCACAGCTGGTTGCGTTGGCCGAACACGACCCCGTCCTCGGTACCCGCCGACGCGGTCGGGGAGACGTAGCTGTCGGCGGGTTCCGCGCCCAACGGGGGCGCAGCCGCCAGGGCTGCTCCGCTTCCGAGGTAGAGCCGGCTGGACTGGGTGGCGGGCGGCCAGCTCGAGCTGGTGGTGACCCATTTCGGCTCGGCGTCCGTGGCTCCCGTTGTGTCGTGCCAGATCTGCATGTGGGGGG
>VAWT01000432.1 GCA_005883415.1 Actinomycetota bacterium
TCCGCTGGTTCTGGTGAGGCAAAAGGCGCAGTCACGGGTTAGCATGCAGGTCGATGAGGGCACAGAGGGCACTCGGGGTAGTGGTGGTGAGCACCGCCTTGGCGGCGCTGCTAGGCGCAGCGGCCACCTCGGCCAGCGCGTCCGGCCGTCCGGTCACGAGGCCTGCGGTGGTGCCCGGGTCGCGATACCTCGCGCTCGGAGATTCCATTACGTTCGGATTCCGCGAACCGACGACGGTGCCGGCGCCTAACTACCTGAACGCATCGAGCTTCATCGGCTACCCCCAGCTTGTGGGCGCCGCGCTGCGTCTGAGGGTGGCCAACGCGTCGTGTTCAGGGGAGACGTCCTCGAGCCTGATCAACACCTCCGGTCCCAGCAACGGCTGTACGAACCACGCGCCTCCGATCACCGCCCCCACGCAGCTATACCGCGCGAATTTCCCGCTTCACGTTAGATACAAGGGCTCACAGCTTTCGTACGCGGTGAAGTACCTGCGGAGCAATCGGAATGTCAGGCTGGTGTCGCTGGAGTTCGGGGCAAACGACCTCTTTTACTGTCAGGCCACGACCAAAGACGGGTGCGGAAGCACCGCGGAGCAGCAGGCGGTATTGACGACGGTTCGAAACAACATCCGGACGACCCTGTCGGCGATCCGCCACAAGGCGCGCTACCGGGGGCAGATCGTGATCGTCAACTATTACTCGCTCGACTACAGGAGCGCGTTCATCACCGGCATTGTGCAGGCGCTCAACCAGGCCCAGGACAGCGCCGGCGGCCCGTTCGGGGTCCTGATCGCCAACGGCTACGGGCAGTTCTACCAGGGCTCCCTTCACTCCGGCGCAAACCCGTGCACAGCCGGCCTGCTCACCCAGCTGGGCAAGCCCGGCAGCTGCGGTGTTCACCCCAGCTACGCCGGCCAGTCGCTGCTCGCTCTGTCGGTCGAGCGGGCGATCCATCACTGACCGTCGCCGCTGGCTGGGCCGGCGGGAGACGGCGGCCGATATCAGCGCGTCAGCCGCTGCTTGAGGGCTACGATCCGCCGGTAGGAGGCGACTGCCTGCGCCCCCGTGATGCTGCCGCGAGCCAGGGCGGATTCCAACGCTCCCAGCTCGGCGGGCGCCGAATCCACATACAGCAGGATGTCGGCGCCCGCACGTGCGGCCAGCACGCCGCCGGAGATCTCGTTATGGCCCGTCGGCGAGCTCAGCGCGTCGGTGATGGCCACGCCGGTGAAACCGAGCCGGCCGCGCAGCAGTCCGCCGATGATCGGGCTGGATAGGGCCGCCGAGCTGCCAGTGGCGTCGTACGCCGGAAAGCCGGCGGTCGCCACCATCACGCCGTCCAGCCCGCGCGGGATCAGAGATTGGTAGGGCCGCAGCGCGCCCGCGCGTTGCGCGGCGCTCGGGTGAAGCTCGTCCAGGCGGAAATCGGTGTCGGTGCTCGCCGAGCCGACGCCCGGGAAGTGCTTGGCTGTCGCCGCGACCCCGGCAGACTGAAGCCCACGCGCGAACGACGTCGCGAATTTGGCGACGGTGCCGGCATCAAACGAGAACGCCCGACCCTCCCGCCAGATGAACGCGCCCGATGAGATGGGCACGTCGACCACCGGAGCCAGATCCATGTTGACGCCGCGGGATCGGAGGTATCGACCGGTAAGCCACCCCTGATTGAACGCGACCTTGGTGCTGCCGCTGGTGGCGATTGCGGGGAGAGGAAGGGGGGGCCCGTTCGCGAACCGCTTGACCTCACCGCCCTCCTGGTCGACGGCGATCAGCAGCGGCGGATTGCCGCCGGCGCGCGCGGCGCCTTGAAGCGAGCCCGTCAGGGCTCTCACCTGCTGGTCCCCGACGATGTTGCGCGCAAACAGGATCACCGACCCGACCTGGCCGGCCCGGATCCGGTTGAGCAGCCCCGGGCTCGCGGTGGTCCCGGGCAGGGCCACCATGATCCTCTGGCCCAGGAGTTTCGGCGCGACGATGAGGCACTCATGGCCGAGCATCGGAAGCCATCGCCGACCAAAGTCGATCAACTCAGCGGACAGGAGCGGCATTACCGGGTGCGCTGCCGGGCCGTGTTTCTGGATGGCGGCGGGGTCATCGTGCTCCCGCACGGCGACCTCGTTCGGGCTGCCCTGAGCGGGATGGGGATCACTATCGATGCGTCGCTGGTGCCTCGCGCGCACTACTGGGCGGTGCGACAGATCGACCGCGTGTTGGCAGACAGCGCTCCGATCGTCTACCTGCGGACGTTCTGCCGGGCGCTCGGCGTTCCGCCGAGGCGCATCGAGGATGCCATCCGCGCGCTGTCCCACCTCGCGGACCGCAGCCGCAGTGGCGAGATCCTCTGGAGCCAGGCGACTCCGCAAGCAGTAGAAACCATCAAGGCCCTCCGGTCGGCCGGGATCGCGGTCGTCGTTGTTACCAACTCCGACGGGCACGCAGCCGAGAACCTCCGGGACGCCGGCGTCTGCCAGACGACGCCGGGCCCAGGAGCGACGGTGACCGACATAGTCGATTCGGGGCGCGTGGGGTCGGAGAAGCCCGACACCGGCATTTTTACAATCGCACTCGAGCGCGCGGGGGTCGAGCCGGAGGCGGTCGTGCACGTCGGCGACATGGTCAGCACCGATGTCATCGGTGCCACGGCCGCCGGGATCATTCCCGTCCACCTTGATCCCGCCCGTCGCTGCCGCGACCGAGATCACCGCCACATCCGCGCTCTGGGCTCGATCTGGCGCCACGTGGTCCCTTGGGACAGGTTCCCCCGGGGCCCCGCGGCCAGGTAGGTTGGCGCCGCGTGCCTCGGCTTCGACAGGCGGTCCTCGCGGCGCGAGACCTGGAGCAGACCGTCGAGCGGCTTCGCCGGGACCTCTCGCTTGGCGAGCCTTACCGCGACCCGGCTGTCACCCACTTCGGCTTGGCGAACGCCGTTTTCGCGATCGGAGACACGTTTCTCGAGGTCGTGTCTCCCGTTGACGCCGAGAACCCGGCGGCTCGCACTGCCGTCCGGCAGCTCGAGCGGTCGGGCCGCGAGCAGTGCGGCTATATGGCGATGCTGCAGGTCGATGACCTGCAGGGCGCTCGCGAGCGCGCCCGCGCGGCTGGCGTGCGCGAGGTGTTCGAGGTCGAGCTGGACGACATGAGCGAGGTGCACCTGCATCCCGGCGACATGCGGGGGGCGATCGTCTCGTTGAGCATGCCGGAGCCATCAGACTCGTGGCGCTGGGGCGGTCCCGGTTGGAGGGAGCGGGCCGCTCCCGGCCGCCTGGTGGGG
>VAWT01000433.1 GCA_005883415.1 Actinomycetota bacterium
CTTGAAGAGGTCAGGGGTCTGATCACACGCGGCCAGCGGGTCGGCGTGCTCACGTACGCCGAGATCGCGACCGCCACGGGCGAGCTCAGCCTCGACGAATCCGACGTCGAGGAGTTGCGCGGCCTGTTCGAGCGGGCGGAGATCGAGCTGGTGGAGGAAATCGACCCAGCCATCGCGGCGAGCCTGAACATTGAGCGCGCGCCCGAGAAGCGCACCCGCCGCAGGGCTCCGCTGGATCTCAAGCCGGAGGGGACTACCGACGCGCTGCAGCTGTTCCTCAAGGACATCGGCAAGGCGCGGCTGCTGAGCGCCCGGGAGGAGGTCGATCTCGCCAAGCGGATCTGGCGCGGCGACATGGACGCCAAGCAGAAGATGGTCGAGTCGAACCTGCGCTTGGTCGTCTCGATCGCCAAGAATTACCGCAACCAGGGGCTGCCGTTTCTTGACCTGATCCAGGAGGGGACGCTCGGCCTCGTCCGCGCGGCGGAGAAGTTCGACTACCGCAAGGGCTTCAAGTTCTCGACGTATGCGACCTGGTGGATCCGGCAGGCGGTCGCCCGTGCGCTCGCTGACAAGGCGCGGACGATCCGGATCCCCGTCCACGTCGTCGAGAAGCTCAACCGGATCGGTCGCGCGGAGCGCAAGCTCGTGACCGGCCTCGGCCGCGAGCCGACGCTCGAGGAGATGGCCGAGGTGACGGGCATCGAGCCTGACGAGGTCGACTCGATCAAGCGCTCCGCGCAAGCGCCGATCTCGCTCGAGAAGCCGGTCGGCGACGAGGACCAGTCCGAGTTCGGCGAGTTGATCGCCGACGAACAAGCCGAGTCGCCGTACGAGCGGGCGGCCGAGATCCTCAGCAAGGAGGCGCTCCGCGAGGCGCTCGAGAACCTCAGCTACCGCGAACGGCGCGTCTTGGAGCTGCGCTACGGCCTCGGCGGCGAGCACCCGTGCACGCTCGACGAGGTCGGCCGCACGTTCAACGTCACGCGCGAGCGCATCCGCCAAATCGAAAACCAGTCGCTCAAGAAGCTCCAAAACCTCCGCGAAGTCCAAAAGCTGCGCGACGACGTCGAGATCGCTTCAGGCTATGAGCTCCGCAGGCTCGGGCACCGAACCTAGACGGCGCGTGTACGCGATGACCGAGTTTGCCTGAACGAGCGCCCCAAAACACGCCGCGCTCGCCCTCGACGACGCCAAATCGGGCAACGGAATCGCTCGCGTCAATCTCGGCGAGGGCGTTAGACGGGCTCACAACGCGTCGGATCACGACCGTCGGCGTCGACCTCGTCGCCGCCGGCCCGATCATTCCGAAGAACGCGTTCGTCGTCCCAGCCGGCACGGCTCAGGCCGCCCCACACGCGGTCACTGGACGAACGGCTCACCGCCGGTCTCTGCGCTCGATAGTCAAGGAGCAAGCTCGCTGATAGAAACATCAACTACGACAGCCAAGACGTGTCGTCGTCCGAAGCGTGGGCGGTCCATCCAAACGGTTTATCGGGAGTGCCGCATTCGTTCTCGGGCGCTGCGTAGAGCAGGCCCGACCGACTGGCCGAGTTGACGCCGCTTCCTGAAATGGCCGATGAAGCGCGGAATGTAGCTCAGCCACCACCCGATGTCTCGCACGCCAGACGCCTAGTGGATGCGCAAGTGGTTGGTGACGGCGTGCACGTTCAAGAGCCCAAGGACGAGCCGAGCGATGGCGACCGTGCCGATGAGTGCGAGCGCAATCAGGATAAAGCGCGCGATTCGGTAGGACGAAAAGTGTCGCCGGCGAAGCATGGAAGGGCGTAAGAACGAAGGCGAGCTTGACCGGGAGATTCTTCGCCGCGCGAAAAGGGTTCGTGAGCCTGCGGCCGAGTCGCTAAGACGGTCCCGCGCCTCGCGTAAGAAGCTAGGAGATGAGGCTCAGAGGCGGCGTAGATTCCGGCGGGAGGGCTGAGGCGGCAGCTGGTCTGCTGAAGGTCGATCCCGCCTCCAAGTCGATCACGGACGAACAGGAGCCAGCGCCCGCTCGGTCAGAGCCGCTCTGGCGCAAATAGCTGCACACGTTCTGGACGCGGCGACTGCACGCCGCCGTCACGTCCGCCAGCCTTCTTACCGTTCCGCACGGTCCCCTCCGCATCGCGCCGCACCTCTCGCCGCGCACGCGAACCGGAGAATCTGACCGGAAAGAAAGTGGTTGCGGCTATGCCGCCGCCTCCTGAATAGCCGCTAGAAAGCGGCACTTCAACCCATGGCCGGGGGACTCTGCAAGGTGCCCCGGCCGAGCCATTCGACAGGTCGCTACGCTCGCCTTTCGTCACCGCGTGGCGTTCAAATCCAACCCAACCCAACCCAACCCACTGGGGTTGTCACGGCACATTGTGGAGCACTCTCGCCTCGGCGATCCGCGAGCCGCCTCTGGACGTAGGGTGCGTTCGTCCGCGCGTCGTGGAGAAGCGGCGGTGTTTCGGTCAGCGGCCGGGCTCCACGGGCGTGCTTGCTCGTTGCAAGGTTGCAACCGCCTTGTGAAGAGGTTCGTTGAGAACGTCGTCCGGGAGCTTCTAGGCGATCAGCCGACCGATGATCCGCGGGTGGCCGTTGACCTCCACGTCGACGAGCGACTCGACGCTCGAGAAGCCGGCAATCCGGGCGAGCCGCTGCAGACCGGCGTCCCGGAAACCCCAGTAGACGAACTCGTCGCGCGCGTAAACCTCCCCGGGCTCGGAGACGCGGATCGGGGGGCCGTTTCGATCTTTCGGGCCGACGCCGTATGTTTCGAGCAAGACCGTGCCGCCGGTCACCGTCCGCCGGCGCAGCACGCGCAGCAGCCCGAGTGGGTTCTCGACCCTGTGCAGGATGCCGAAGCAGTAGACGAGATCGAAGCACTCGTCCAGACCGTCGAGCGCGAACGCGTCCATCCGGCGGTACTCGACGGCGGAGCCGAGCAGGCGGTGGACGGCGCGGAAGCCCTCTGCGCCCTCGAGCTCGACGCCCCATCGGGAGGCGACCCAGAGCCGATACTGCTCGTTGTCGACCGCCACCGCGGTTCAGCGCGAACGTGTGAAACCAGAACGGCACAGTCTCCACGGTGGCGCGAGCGACCGCCGGGTCGACGTCGATCGCCAGCAGGTCAGCCACCTCCCGCTCAGCCTCCGTAACCACGAACCGCTCCCGCGCGCGCCCCTGCGCCGACCCGCTCGTCTCCATCCAGACACCTCCTCTCGACTGTTTCCTCCTGGCTTCTCCCGACCTGTCGGGCGGGGTTTGCTCGAGGCATGTTCTGTTCTCGACCAGCGCTCGGACTGCCCACCCGTGACGGTCGGCAAGCGAGCGGGGTCGCTAGACCACCTGGACGTTGACGGCCTTGGGACCCTTGTCGCCGGCCTCCGCGTCGTAGGAAACCTTCGCGCCCTCCGCGAGCGACCGATAACCCCCGCCGACGATCGCCGAGTGGTGCACGAACAGATCCTTGGATTGGTCGTCGGGAGTGATGAACCCGAAGCCCTTCTCGTCGCTGAACCACTTCACAGTTCCAGTAGCCATGTGTGTCCTCCCGGGTCGTTGCGCCGAGATTACTCAAAGCAACCTACGACCGCTGGCACCGCAAGCGTCGGGCAAACCATCCAACCTGACCGAACGACCCCAGCAGCCACCGGCCCAACGGTCACGCTGCTCCTACCGGATCATTCCGCAGCCTGCCGGCTCCCGCGCGCCGCGGACTGCTCCTCAGCAAACGGGATCAGAAGCACACCGATCGCGAGGCTGTCGAGGACGTGACCGTGGTCGGCGACGTTGGTCGTCCGTGGCTCTCGGGCGCAGCGCCCCGGCAACCCCCGCCCTGGCTGATGCCTTTCCACGAGCTGCTCGCGAAAGACGTCGCGCTCGACCAAGCTCGGAGCGCGGAGCATCTCTCGAAACGAGGCCGAGCGACTCCCACGCAGCCGACGCGTCGTCGTCCACCTGCATGGTCACCGTCCGCCTCTAGATAGCCGCACCGTGAGCCCGGGACGTCAGAGCCGGGACCGTGGGGCTATGGCCTGATGTCGCCGCGTCACGCGCTGGCTATCGGTGCGGCCACGAACATCGGTGGCGCGCGGGTGCGGCGGGTGCTTCGGGGGTTCTGGCTCGAGCAGGCGCACGCCGGCCAGCCGCTCGTGTCATAGACGCGATCGCGTATCCGTTCAGCTCGAGCTCGGACACGACTGCGGCCGGGAAGTCAATCCCGCCGGCGTGCAGCTAGGCAAAAGCGACCGACCGCTTGCCGACGCGGCGCAGGGGCTCGAGGAGCCGTTGTTGCTGGGTGTCGGCGAGCGTCGTCGACCGGATTGTCGCCGTCCAGCGGGATCGAGACGCCTTTGCGGCCGGTCGACTGGTGGCAGGTCGCGGCGCTGGAGGGGCCGGCGGCGTTTCGGTCTCAGCCGACGACGACGTCGGTGACACCCAGCACACCACGTCAGCGCCCATCCAATTCGGTCAGCCCGGGCACGGAGCCCGCTCGCGACCGCCCGCTCCTCGATGCACACCGCGGCGTCCAGGTCCACGAGAAGGGCTTTGATCCCGGCCGGCAGCGCGGTCCCCGCCGCAGGCCGCACCC
>VAWT01000144.1 GCA_005883415.1 Actinomycetota bacterium
CGAGCCGGGCCGCCCTAGGCGCGAGCAAATGCCAAGTCGGCCTCGAGCCCGACATCGCGTTCGAGCGTGGGTGCCGGCGTCTCAGCCCCCACCATTTACGACGCAGAACGGCGGTCAGTGCGGCGTACTATGCGCGCCCCGGACGACTGCTGTAGCGCTTTGATGACGATCTCGTCGACGTTGACATGCAGCGGTCGCGTGAGGGCAAACATGATGCAGTCGGCCACCTCGTCCGGCGTGATCGGGTCAACGCCCTCGTACACAGCCTTCGCCTTATCGACGTCGTCCCCAAAGCGGACAACCGAGAACTCTGTTTCGACGAGCCCGGCGTCAACGGTCGTGACCCTGATCGGCCGCCCGAGCAGGTCCTCACGGAGCGCATACACGAACCCCCGCAGTCCGAACTTGGCTGCGATATACGACGCTCCGTTCTCATATGCCTGCCTGCCAGCAATCGAGCCCATGAACAGGATGTGCCCGGCGTCACGGATGTGCGGCAGGCATAGCCGCGTGACCCTCATGACTCCATCGAGGTTCGTGTGCAGTACGCGCCTCTCGTCCTCTTCCGTCGACTCCGAGAACGGGTATCGACCGAGAGCAAGTCCCGCATTGTTAAACAGGATGTCCAGGCCGCCCAGCTCCGCGATTCCCTGCTCCACAAACGCGGCAGCGCTCGCCTCGTCGGTGACGTCGAGTGCCAGCGCGACGTCAGCTTCGATTCGATCGACGCGCCGTGCGCCGCCGGCAACGCGCACTCCCGCTTGTCGTAACTTGCGCACCGTCGAGGCGCCAATCCCGCTAGACGCACCCGTGACCATCGCGACTTTTCCCTCCAGCGTCATGTAGCCGAAGGAAGCTAACGAAATTGGGATGCCCGAGCACATTCCAACGTTATGGATCGGCGTGATGTCAGACTGAGCGGGATCGTGGCGCGGCTCGTGACGATTCCGATCAGCCATTTCTGCGAAAAGGCACGCTGGGCGCTAGACCGCGCGGGGGTTGACTATGTCGAGCAGCCGCATCTGCAGCTCGTGCACGTGCTGGCGGCGCGACGCGCGGGAGGAGGCAGGACCGTCCCGGTGTTCGTGACTGATGCGGGCCAGGTGTTGGGAGAGTCCGCGGCGATCCTGCGATGGGCAGACCAACACGTTTCTTCTGATCGGCGGCTCTATCCGGAGGGTGAGCTCGGTAGTGAGGCCGCGGCCGTGGAGGCCTGGCTTGATCGCGGGCTGGGTCCCGACGGACGGCTCTGGATGTACCACGAGACGCTACCGGTGGTCCGTGAGCTGGAGCCATGGGCGGTGGCTGGTATTCCCGGCTGGGAGCGTCTGATGTTCCGAGCTGGGGGCCCGGCGATCAGTTTCGCGCTGCGTCGTTATCTCCATATTGACGCTCAGTCAGCGTCGGCCGCCCTCGAACGCGTGCAAGCGGTATTTGACGAGATCGCCGGCCGGTTCTCCGACGGGCGCCCTTTCTTGCTCGGGGACCGGTTCACGGCCGCAGACCTGACGTTCGCCTCGCTGGCGGCACCGGTGCTGCTCCCAAGCGGCTACGGCTCACCCCTCCCACCGCCCGAGGCGATGCCACCGGCGGCCGCCGAAGTCGTAGGACGGGTGCGCGCCCATCCGGCCGGCGCATTCGCTGGCCGAATGTACGCTGAGGAGAGGGCTCGATCAGCAGCGGGTGTGGGCGATCGAGGACTGTCGCCACGTGCCAGGTCGCTTGGAGCGAGCTCTGATCGCTGCCGGTGAGGCGGTGATCCGGGTCCCGCCGGCGTTGACCGTCGACGCGCGGCGGGCTGCTCGCACGCCTGGCAAGTCTGATCCGATCGATGCCGCAGCAGCGGCCAGGGCAACGATCAGGGAAGGCCTCGATCGGTTCCCCGCTGCGCGAGATGGCGCGGCTGGTGCGGCTGCAGGGCCAGACCGATTGGCGCTGCGGTGTACTTACAGGCGAGAACTCGGGCCTCTGGGCGGAGAACGCCGCCTTGCGCAAGGACCTCGAGGAGCAGCGGGCGCGCGCTCAAAAAGGGCTGGCGGCCGCTCGGGAGCAGGTAGAGGAGGAGCGGGCGCGCGCTCGGGAGGAGACGGCCGCGGCCTGGGGCCAGTTGGAAGCCTTCCGCCGGACGCGACGTTACCGGCTGGCAACGCTACTCGGTCATCCGTTGGACGCACTGCGGCGATTCCCGTCACGTCCGTAGGCGGCGCCTGTACCGCCGAGCACAAGCGTAGCCGTGCCTACGCCAGCTCGAGCTCGGTCCGCACGTCGATTCCGCCCTCGAGGCTGCGCGCCACCGGGCAGAACCGGGCGTGGAAGCCGTGCACGCGCTCGGCCTGCTCCCGCTGGTCCTCGCGCACCCCAAGCCGGTAGCGCACAGTGATCCGCTCGATCACTAGTACGCCGTCCCGATCGAACACCTCACCGATGGCCTCGACCTGAAAGCGGAGCGGATCGACGTCGATCTGACGCGCTTCCAGCGCGCCTGCGAACGTGCCCGCCAGTCAACCGCCGGCCGCGGCCACCACGTAATCGAGCGTGGTCGCGTGGGGCGGGAACTCGTCGGGATCGACACCGTAGTGCGCCGCCACCTCAGAATGCACGCCGAACGCGACGGGCCGCTCCTCGGCCGGCAGGTAGGCCAGCCGCTGTGGACCACCCAGACGCTCGATCCGAACCCGGGACGCGTAAGCTGGTTGTTCGGCCATCAGTTGCAGCGTAGCCGTCAGAGCACGTGAAACGCCAGCCGAGCTCACGGTCAGTTGACAGTTCGCGAAACTCCCGCCTAGCCAGGGTGTTTCTTACTCCACTTCTCGTGCGGCGGGTCAGGGTGGCCGCCGCGCGACTTGGGAGCGCCAACCGCGCGTGAATGTTTCGGATCAGGTGAGGTCTTGCAGCTCGGTCCCCTTCGTCTTTCGCTGGTCCGCAACGCCCCCGTGGCGGTAGCGGTGCTGGCCACCAGTGCTGTCGTGGCGCTGGCGCTCGTCGGTCCGGGTGCGGCTGCCGCCGCCACCGCGCGAAGCGCCGCGGCAGGTGACGCGGTCGCGGTCCAGGGCAACCACCTGCTGCGCGGGGGCGCGTGGTGGGTCCCGCGCGGGGTGCAGATCGTCGGGCTGGTAGCCCCTGACGGTTCGCTGAGCGGAAAGTACGTGAACGCCCATGCGCACTTCGGCGCGGCGGAGCTGCAAGCTGCCCGCGCCCGCCACGCCGACACGATTCGGTTTCAGGTCAGCCAGTACGGGTTCGACCCCATGGACCCGCTGTATTCGCCCACGTACGTCCAAGAGGTCCGCAGCGGCATCCAGCTGGCGCGGAGCACCGGCCTGAACGTAATCTTCTCCCTTCAGGCACAAGGCCCGGCGGGCCAGGGCCAGAATTGTCCACTGCCCAACACCGGGGCCGAGCGAGCCTGGAACCAGATCGCGCCGATGTTCGCGGGCGATCCAGGCGTGCTGTTCGAGCTTTACAACGAGCCGAGCCTTGGGCTCTCATTCACCAACTGGCAGCTGTGGCAGAACGGCGGTTTCGTGCCTGCGCAGAACGGCACCGTCTGCCAGGAGGTAGGGATACAGACGCTGATCAACGACATCCGCCAGGATGGCGCCGGCAACGTGATCATCGTCCCCGGGTTGGCGGCCGAGTTTTCGCTCTCCGGGATGCCCGCGGTGACGGATCCCGCAAACCCATCGAGCCCGCAGCTCGCCTACGGCATTCACTACCCGTCACTGACCGCCGGCGTGGGCGCATGGAACCCCGAGTTCGGGAACATGAGCGCGACCGTTCCCGTAATCGTCACGGAGTGGTACGCCAGCTCGGCTCTCAACACAAACACTCCACAGTGCGTGGTGGGCGAACCTGCGCTTGCGGCGTGGCTGCTCGCCTACCTCGCGAGCAAGCAGATCGGCGTCGTCGGGTATGCCTTCGACGTCCCGGGCACGATCGTGGCCGACTTCTCGTACGCGCCCACGACGTATGACAACTTCGCCTGCGGGGTGCCGGGCGGTGGTCCGGGGCAGCTGCTGTTCAACGAGTTCGCCGGACTCGAGCAGGCCGACGGCCCGTCGGTCAACGATCCCCCCGGGTGGATCGTCAGCTATAGCGACGTAACGCGCCTGCTGGCGCAGGCGCCCGGCAATGCCCATCACTTCTTCGACTCGCCGCGCACGTTCGTGGCGGGGGCCAGCGCCCCGACACTGCGCCGGCTCGGCCTGGGCGCGGCGATCCCAACCGCGAGTTTCTTCAGTGAGACCGCGCTTGCTAACGCGATAAACCGGCACCAGCTGCGGTCAGGGACACTCGCGGTCCTGTACGCGCCGCAGCACTCGCGCTTCCTGACGCCCCGGGCGGAGCAGCTTCACCCGGACCAGTACGCCCAGCGCGCCGCTCGCGCCGCGCATGCCCATGGCTTGCTGCTGGTCGCTGCCCCAGCCGTCAACCTCGTCGCCGCGAGAGCTCCGCGGACAAAGGCGGGCGCGTTCTACTCCCAGTTCCTCAAGCTCCGGATCACCGCTGGCGTGGCGCGCTACGCCGACTCCTATGCAATCCAGGCAGACGGGCTCGAGACCCACCGGTCGGCGTACCTGGGATTCGTGCAGGGTGTCGCGCTGCAGGCTGCGGTAGCCCATTCCGGCGTGGAGTTGCTGACCGGGCTCAGCGGGTCCTCGCTACCCAGAGGGCAGGCGCCGCGTCCGCTCCTGAACGCGGCTCTCGCAGTGTCGGCCATCGTCTCCGGGTACTGGCTGGACGACCCAGCGCCGGCGCAGGCCTGCCCCACGTGCACGTCGGCGGCCGCCGCGGTCCTGCGCGGTCTGCGCGGGCGAGGGTTGTAGCGCCGCCGCCCGGTAACCGGGGCGGCGACAGCATGGGTTCATCGTGTCGTTTCTTCTGTCGTCGGCCTGGCCTGGCTGATGGGTTGACCGACGCGGTGAGCGTCCGCGAGCTCCCGGATCGCATCTGCGAGCAGCGCTGGATGCTCGGAGGTCGTCAGATGGCCACCAGCGAACATGCGGATGTCCACGCCGAACGGAGCGAGTCGCTCGCGCGCGGCGTCGATCTGTCGGGGCTCGAAGCGGTCCTCTTCGCTTCCCGCGAGGTGGAACGCGACCGTGCCTTGGAGCTCGCGAGCGATCGCCGCGAGATCCCACCGCTCAGCGTGGCGGCGATGCTCGGCGACGAACCCCGCCGCGCGGTGCATGAACGCCGCGCCGCCACGGCGGCGGATCGCGTCGCTCAGGTCAGCGAGCTCGGCCTCGCTCACTTCATAGGACGAAGAGAAGAGCTTCGCGCTGCGAAGCGTCGTTTCCATCACCACCGGCACGTACTGGCCGAACCACATAGCCATCCGGCCAACCGGCGTCTTGAGCATCGGCGTTGTGTACCACGGGTGCG
>VAWT01000171.1 GCA_005883415.1 Actinomycetota bacterium
CCATCGCCAGGGAGGGGCGGTAGCACTCCGGCATGTCGCTCCTGGTCGCGAGCTTGATCGTGTTGGGCGCGGCCACGACGGCGTTTGTTGCTGTCGCGCTCGTACGCCGAGCCAGCCGCGGGGTGCTGTCAAACCCGACACGGGGAACGCCGATGGCGATAGTCGTAGGAACGTCGTTCGCCGTCCTCCTCGCGTTTTTAATGCTGGCTGCCTTTCAGACCTACAACGGCGCGAAAACCGGAGCCGCGTCTGAGGCCAACGCGCTGCTCGATATGACTCGCACGGCCGCGCTGTTTCCAGCTGCGGAGCGCGACCAGCTGCGCTCCGATTTCGTCTGCTATGGCCGAGCGGTCGTGGACGAAGAGTGGCCGGCGATGCGCAACGGCCGCTCCAGCCCGATCGTCGACGACTGGGTCGCGGCTTACCGTGGGGAGTTCGGGCGGCTCACTGTGCGTTCGCCGCGCGAGCAAGCGGCCTTCCAGGATCTTCTCGCGCAGACCGCCACCCGCACTACCGGGCGCCAGCAGCGGCTCAGCGACGATACCCCCACTGTCCCCACTCCGCTTTGGGTCGGGCTCTTGTTAGTGGGCTGCGTGGCGGTAGCTCTACAACTGGGGATGGCGGACCCCGCCGAACTGCTCAGGGTCCAAGGCCTGCAGATCGGCGGAGTGGCTGCGGTCGTCTCAACCGGTCTGCTGATCATCAATTTCCTCGACCACCCGTATGCGCCGCACATTGGCGGCATCCAGCCGAACGCGATGCGCCGCGCGCTGGTGATGGCGCGCAATCTCGAGCCCGGGCTGCGGCCGGCGTGCAACGCGAGCGGGCGCCCGGTCTAAGGTGACCGCCCGCACCGGACTCTGGCAAAGCAAAGGAGGAAGAGTCCTACTCCCTATCTCCGCCCACGCCCCCTTCACCAGCCTGCTTATGCCGCTCGTCGATGACCTCGCCGCGCGCCGCGTGAAGATCAAGCAGGGCGGTCACGGCGGTCGATGTGCTCGCCCTCATCGAAACGCCCTCCGGTGGTGCGGAGGGCGGTTCGAATTCTTTGCAAAGGTGGAGACGCCGGGAATCGAACCCGGGTCCGCAGTCGCGTAGATGGTGGCGTCTACGAGCGTAGCCGGCGCTCTAAATCTCGCTCTCGACTCGCCACGCCGGCCGGGTTGTCGAGAGCCAGCTCCCTAAAAGTCCTCGGATCGGAGGGAGCAAATCCTCACCGAGCGAGCCTGCTAGCTGATCCCGATCCGCCACCGCAGGCGAGTGACGGTCGAGACGACTTCAGTTACCGACTAAGCAGCCGCGTAACCGAGATCGACAGTGTGCGTGTCCGCACTTATTGATTTCCGGGTGATTTACGAGGCCGCCCGGAACCTCGGCTCGCAACCACCCCCACGAGTCGACCACGTCGAAGCCTGTCGTCCCCTGGGGATATGTGTGCACATCTCATTGTAGAAGCCTTTTGGCGTGCTGAGGCGGGCTTCGGGGGGTGGCTCTCGCGCCTGGTGAGAGGGTTAGTGGGCGCCTGCCAGAATCAATGTTGATGGAGCAAGCGAAATGGTTCCCGATTCCCCAGAGGCGCCCGGCGACCGCGCCCGAGCGGCCTCTGACTGGGTCGCCGTGGTTCGCGCCCGCGCCCGAGCCAGACCGGCCCGACCCCAGGCAGTCGTTCTTCAAACGCCGGCTCGGCCCGCTCCTGGCCGCGATCGTCGCTCTGTTAGCGAAGTTCAAGACGGTCCTGCTGCTGCTGCCGAAGCTCAAGCTGCTCACCACTGCCGGCACGATGCTCGTCTCGATCGCCGCCTACAGCTTCGTGTTCGGGTGGACGTTTGCGATCGGCTTTGTCGTGCTTCTGCTCGTGCACGAGATGGGACACGTGATCGCGCTGCGCCGCGAGGGCATCAAGGCCAGTCCGCCGATGTTCATCCCCTTCCTAGGCGCGGTTATCAGCGCTCGTTCCCTTGGAGATAACGCGCTTGCCGAGGCGCGGGTCGGGCTCGCTGGCCCGATCTTGGGCAGCGTCGGCGCCGCGGCGTGCATCCTCGTCTGGCACGTGACCGGCAACGACATCTGGCGCGCACTGGCATTCACCGGGTTCTTCCTAAACCTCTTCAACCTGCTGCCGGTGATACCGCTCGATGGCGGGCGGGCGATGGCGGCCATGGCCCCCTGGATGTGGGTGCTGGGCTTCGCGGCCCTGATCCCACTGGCGGTGATCTTCCCTAACCCGATCATGCTGATCATCATCCTGTTCGCCGGCCTCGAGACCCTCAAGCGGTGGCGGCTGCGCCGAACGGGCGGCTCCGCGCAACGGGCCTACTATCAGGTCAGGCAGCGGGATCGGCTGTTGGTCGCAGCCGTGTACCTGGCGCTGATCGCGCTGCTCGTGGTGGGGATGGACGCCACCCACCTCCACGCGACGTTCGGCTAGATCGCGCGAACGATGTCCCTCCACTTCGGACTCCCCGAAGTGGAGAGCCAAAGTTGGAGAAAGCCCGCAACCGCGCGGCACCTCGACGACTTACCGCTGTGCCTCCCGCAGCTCGCGCTGTACCTCCCGCGTCACCTCCCTGCGGCGGATCGACTCTCGCTTGTCATAGACGTTCTTGCCCCGGGCCAGCGCGATCTCGACCTTGGCGTTCGGACCGGAGAAGTAGACCCGGGTCGGGATCAGCGTCAGCCCGCGCTCGGCCGTCTTGCCGATCAGCCGCTCGATCTCCTCGCGGTGCAACAGCAGCTTGCGCGGGCGCTCCGGATCGTGGTTGCCGCGAGCCGCGGGACCGTACGGCGCGATGTACATCCCGAGCAGCCACACCTCACCGTCCCTGACGGCGGCGTAGGCGTCCTTGAGCTGGACGTTCCCCTCACGCAGAGACTTGACCTCGGTCCCGGTGAGGATGATCCCGCACTCAAATCGCTCGAGCAGGTGAAAGCGATACGAGGCCTGGCGATTGGTCGCCACATCGCCGGAAGCTGCCTTTCGTTTTCGGGATCTGGCCATCACTCGTCGGAATCGGGGTAGAGATCAACCCTACCCCGGGGTACATCGATGCGGCCGACGCGCACCGTGACCGCGTCGCCCAGCCTGAGGGTGCGCCCCGTTCTGGAACCGACCAGCATCGTCTGTTCCTCGTTGAGCTCCCACCAATCTCCCGGCATGCGGCGCACGGGGAGCATGCCCTCGAACCATGACGATCCGTCGGGACCGAAGGCCACGAACGCCCCCGAGCGGTGAAGCCCGACCACCTCCCCCTCAAAGGTGGTCTCCCAGCCCGACTCGAACAGCTCGCGCTCCAGCAGGAAGCAGCGCGCCACGTCATCGGCGTCCCTCTCGATCATCATCGCCTCCCGTTCCCGGGCCGAGGCCCAGGGCCCCGCCGCCGCCACCCATGAGGAGTCAGGCGCGTACGGGTCTCCGGCCACCGCCGCCAGCAGCGCCCGGTGGCAGATGAGGTCCGGGTAGCGCCGGATGGGCGAGGTGAAATGGCAGTAGCGAGGCGACTTCAGCCCTGCGTGGCCGAGGTTGCGGTGGTCGTAGTAGGCCTGCTTCAGCGAGCGCAGCACGAGGCTGTGGAGCGCGCGGGCGCCCCGGCCCGTGCGCCGCACCCAGTCCGAGACAAGCTGGGAGGCTTCGCCTAGGACGTCCGCGGCCTGTTGGGCCGTCATGTGGCCCTTGGGCACCGGTGGGGTGGGCACGTCCAAGGAAGCGAGCTGGTCGATCAGCCGCTCGACGGCGGTCGCATCGGGCCGCTCGTGGACCCGGTACAGCGCCGGCACCCGACGTTCCTCCAGCACCCGGGCCACCTGCTCGTTGGCTGCGATCATCAGGTGCTCGATCAGGCGATGGGATTCGGTCTGCTCGACGGGCTCGACCCCGACCGCGTTGCCGTCGCGGTCGAGCTCGAACTCGGGCTCCTCGCTTGAGTCGAGCACCAGTGCCCCCCGGGCGGTGCGTGCCGCCTGAAGCGTCGAGGCCACGCCCCGTGCCGCCGCGAGCGGCTCGGCCCACGGATCCAACGCCCGCTCGGCGCCGGCGAACACACGGTCAACCTGCCCGTACTCCAACCGCGCGTCAGAGCGGATGACCGAGCGGTAGAACGCCGCCCGTCCCACCTGGCCCGCGGACACGGCGAACTCGACCGTGACCGCCAGGCGATCCTGGCCAGGCGCGAGCGAGCAGGCGCGATCGGACAGCGCGGTCGGCAGCATGGGTTCCACCGTTCCCGGCACGTAGACACTGCATCCCCGCCGGTAGGCCTCGCGGTCGACCAGGGATCCCGGGGGAACGTAAGCGGACACGTCGGCGATGTGGACCCAGACGCGCCAGCGACCCTCGCCCTCGGGCACCGCGGAGATCGCGTCATCGAAGTCGCGGGCGCTGGCTGGATCGATCGTGAACGTCGGCGTCTGACGGAGGTCGCGACGCCCGGGCCGCTGGTCGGGGATCGCTGCCGAGGCCGACTCGCGCGCCTCGTGCTCGACCGCCGGATCGAACGACCGTCGCAGACCGCGGTCGATCATCAGCGCCTCCAGCACATCCCGAGCCACGGCTGGACGGCCGAGGCGGCGAACGACCGTGGTGCGCCCGCGGCCGCGGCCGTCCCGCCGCGAGGCGGCCCTCACTACCACCAGGTCGCCGACGTCCGCCCGCCGGTCGCGGCTCACGACCAACCGCCGGCCGGGCTCGAAGAACGGCTCGGCCACCAGGAACTTTCCTCGCCGCTCAAGCACGGCGACCTGGGTGGATCCCACCGACCGCGCGTCCTCGGTCGATGACGCGCCGCCGGCCGGAGCGGACGGACTCACGGCACTTCTGCTGCGACAGTGCGCTCGGCGGTGATGAGCGCCGCGTCCGTGCGTGCGCGGGGATTGGAGGCGGCGTACACGTTGGGCGAGACCCCTGCCCCCTCCTGCACTCCCCCGCCACCGAGGTTGTGCCCGGTGGGGGTGAAGTACTCGCCGACGGTGATGTCGAGCGCGCCGCCGTTGGGCAGCGGCTGGATCTCCTGGAACACGCCCTTCCCGTAGGTATGGGTTCCCACCACGAGCGCTCGGTGCCGGTCCTTCAGCGCCCCGGTGACGATCTCCGCGGCCGAGGCCGTCCCGCGGTCGACCAGCACCACCATTGGGATCCGGGGTGCGAGCGCGTTGCCCTTGGCCATGTATACCTGCCGCGGCTGGTTGCGGCCGGCGGTGGAGACGATCGTCCCGTCGGGAACGAAGATGCTCGACACGCGGACCGCTTCGTCGAGCAGGCCCCCACCGTTCTCACGGAGGTCGAGGATCAGCGCTCGCGCCCCCCGCCTGAGGACCTTGGTCACCTGATTGCGCAGCTCCGCTGCGGCGCCCTGAGTGAAGCTGGTCAGCTGCACGTCGCCGACCTTCACGCCCTTGTAGTTGACGACGTTGGATGTGGCGACCGGGACGACCAAGTTCGCACGCGTGACGTCCACAGTGCTGCGATGGCCGCCGCGCATGACCGTGAGGCTCACCCTCGTGCCGGCGGGACCGCGAATCAACGCGGAGTCGAAGTCCGCTGAGCGATTGGCCAGCGATGTCGCGCCGACCTCGACGATCACGTCGCCGCGCTCGAGCCCCGCGTGCGCAGCCGGCGAGCTTGGGAACACGTCGACCACTCGCAGACCGTGCGGATCGGGCAGCACGTCGACGCCAATCCCCGACAGGTGAGGGTTCGACTGACTCAAGAACGTGCGGTAGTCCGACGGGGCGAAGTAATGCGAGTAGGGGTCGTGGAGGCTGGCGATCGCGCCCGCGATCCCTCTGCTCTCGAGCTGGGAGGCGCTGATCGGGCGGTAGTAGTCGCGCTGGAGGACGTTCAGGACGTCCTGCATCAGCTGGCCGTTCGGCTCGTCGGTGAATGTGCTCCGGAGGCCGGAAGGCAGCCAGCCCGGATGGCCGCCGAGCCAGACTCCGAGCACAAGGATCAGCAGTCCGAGCAGGAGCAGACGGCTCCGCTGGCGCAGCGGAGAGCGTGCTCGGCGGGTGGAGTCCGAGATCATCGCTCCTGAGAGTAGCTACGCGGGGCTAGACCCTGAGGAAGCGGCGCAGCGACACGCCGGACCCGATCGCCGATACCAGCACGCGGCGCAGATCAGGATCGCCAGCAGCGCGGAGAAGCTGATCGCCCCCCCGTGCAACGGGGGTTGCAACTTCCCCGCTACCGTTCCTCCCGGATGACCGAAATCAGCGTCTCCACACTTGACAACGGCCTACCGCTTTACCGGGTCGCCGTGCCCGGCACCCGTGCGGTGACGGTTCTGGTGGCGTTCGATGCCGGTGCCCGCACCGAGCGCCCGGATGAGAACGGAATGGCGCACTTCCTCGAGCACCTAGTGTTCAAGGGCGGGGAGAAGTACCGCACGTATAGGGACGTCAACGAGGCAGCGGAGCGGATCGGCGCCGTGCTCAACGCCTACACGAGCCACGATCTGGTCGCGTTTCACATCACCGCCCGCGCCGAACAGGCGGTGGCGGCCGCCGACCTGTTGACCGACTTCGTTGGACGGGCCCGAATCGACCCGGGGGAGCTGGACCGGGAGCGCGGCGTGGTGGTCCAGGAGATCGCGCGGGCCAACGATCAGCCGGCGATGGTCGCAGAGCACCTGATCGACGAAGCCGCGTTCGGCGACCACCCGCTGGGGCGTCCGGTGCTGGGGACCGTCGAGCATATTCGTGACACCTTCACGCGCGAGGGGATCGTCGGTTTTCGTTCCCGCCGGTGGGCTCCCGAGCGCGGAGCGGCGTTCGCGGTCGGCAACCTGGACGGCCTGTCCCCGGACGGCGAGCTGGACGAGCTGTTCGCTCGATTCGAGCCCCAGCCACAGCCCGGCGCCTACGATCCGGCGCCGTCGCCTCAGGAGCGTGTGCTCGTCCACCAGCGCGACTCAAACCAATCGCATCTGCGGATGTCCTACCGCCCGGCGGCCGCGGTCTCCGACCCGCGGGAGCGAGCGGCCCTTCAGATCTACTCCACCCTGCTGGGCGGCTCGATGGGCTCGCGCCTGTTCGACGAGATCCGCGAGCAGCGCGGCCTGGCCTACTCGGTGCACTCCGTGGCTCACGCCTACGCCGATACGCCCGTGCTCCAGCTGTCCGCGGGGCTGGAGTCCACCAAGCTCCTCGAGGCGCTCAGCCGGATGCGAGAGATCGTTACCGAGCTGCGCGAACAAGGGCCGACCAGAGAAGAGGTGGAACGGGCGCGGGCGTACGCCGCGGGCGCCCGTACGATCGCCTTCGAGAATACGGGCGCCGTCGCCCGGCACGCGGCACAGCAGACGATCCTGTACGGCCAGGATCCCGACCCCGACACGACGATCGCGCTCTTGGACGAGGTCACGTTCGACCAGGTGGCCGAGATGGCGACCCGAGTCCCGGTGGAGCTTTCGGTGGCCTGCGTCGGGCCGCACACAGTGGAGGAGTTGCAGTCCGCTTAGCCCTATGGATGGTGCTCGCGGCGCTGCTCGCGGGAGGGGTCGCTGCTTGCGGCGGGGCCGGCCGGCCACATGCGTCGCCAAAAGCGACCGTCGGGCTGACGGTTCGCGAGGCCCCGCATCCGCCCGTCCCACCGGCAGGCGCGCCAGCGCTGAAGGCCCAGCTCTCGAGCCTGCTCGCCCAGGCCGGGCCCGCGTCCGGTGCCTCCGTGTACGACCTCAGCGACAACCTCTCGCTGTTCGCGATGCGGCAGGGCATCGCGCGTCCTCCGGCGTCGGTGGAGAAGCTCTACACGTCCCTGGCCGTGCTCCGCGAGCTGGGCCCAGACGCCACCCTCCAGACCAAGGTGCTGGGAGCGGGGTCCCTGGGTTCACGCGGTGTCTGGCACGGTGACCTCTACCTCGTCGGCGGTGGGGATCCGACGTTCGGCGAACAGGCCTTCAACCGCACGTGGGAATTCGGCTACGGCCCGACAGCCGCGCAGCTGTCGGACCAGCTCCGGGCCGACGGTATCCGCCGCGTGACGGGTCATCTGATCGGCGACGGCTCCTTATTCGACGGCCGGGCCGGTCCGCCCTCGACCGGATTCGCACCTGACGTCCCCGACCTCGGCGGCCAGCTGAGCGCGCTCACGTTCGACCACGGCTCGACCGCCGGCCTGAGACCGGCCGCGTTCGCCGCCAGGCAGGTGGCGCGGACGATGAGCGATATGCAGATCCAGGCGAACCCCGCGCCAGTGCCGGGGAAGGCCCCCAACGGCGCAAAGGTGCTGGCGACCGTCAGCTCGCCGCCCATGTCGATCGTGCTGAGGCTGACCGACCTTCAATCCGACGACTTGTTCGCGGAGATGCTGACCAAGCAGCTCGGGGCGCGGTTCGCCGGCTCCGGCACGACGGCGGCGGGCGCGAGCGTCACCTCCCAGGTGATCGCCTCCTACGGTATTCACCCGCAGATCGTGGACGGCTCCGGGCTGTCTCGCGCGGATCGCTCCTCGCCGCTTCAGATGGTCCAGCTTCTGCGACTGCTGGACGGCACCGACGCCGGACGGGAGCTCCAAGCCACGCTGCCCGCGGTGGGGGTCGACGGAACCGCCAAGACAATTGCTACTAACACTGCGGCTCAGGGTCGCTGCATCGCCAAGACCGGGACCTTGGCTGGCGTCACGAACCTGGCGGGGTACTGCCACAGTCGCAGCGGCAGGCGGCTGGCGTTCGTGCTGTTCGTCGACGGTCCCAGCAATCAGAGCGCACTCCAGTTGGAGAGCAAGATGATCTCCGCGATCGCACGGCTGTAAGCGACAATCTCTTGCGTGGAGGTCGCATCGGTGATCAACCGGGGCGAACTACGGCGATATCTGGAGCGGGTTGACGGCCGGTGGCGCCTCGAGGGCGCGCTGTTGGGCGGGGCCCGCGTCGCCGACGAGTGTGGTGCGCCGCCGCAGCGGGAGCGGGGCCCGGAGTTCGTCGTCATCCTCGTCTCCTCGGCGTACGACGGGATGCCGTGGCTCGAGCGTGTGTATCAGGCCGGCTCGCTGTGGGACGCGCTCGAGATGGGCGCGGCGGCGGATGTTCATTGCTACACGCCTGCGGAATTCGAGCGCAAGCGTGTGCAGCTGCGGGCGGTGCGGGACGCCGCCGAGGACGGTATCGACCTGCTGGGCGACCTCTAGCCCGACAGAGGGGAGCGCGCCCGCTCCCGCCCGCTGTCAGCTGATCGCGACCATCCGCTGAATCGGGATCCGGGCCCGATCGGCGATGTGGGGCGGAACCTTGACCTCGTGTACGCCGTCGCGCAGCGAGTCGCGCAGCTTGGTCAGCGTGATCATCTTCATGTACCGGCAGTGTGCGGCCTCGTTTGCGGCGACAAAGTCCGTATCCGGCGCGGCCTGTCGCAGCCCGTGAAGCATCCCGGTCTCGGTGGCGACGATCGCCGTCCGGTGCTGGTCGGCATGCTCGCGCGCGTACGCGAGCATCCCACCGGTCGACAGCATGTGGACGCCATCGGACTCCACGTCGCCCGAGGCTACGTACTCCATCACGCTAGTCGAGCAGCCGCACTCGGGGTGGATCAGGAAGTCGCCGCCGGGATGCTCTGCGCGGACGGCGGCGATGTCGTCCGGCCGGATGCCGGCGTGGACGTGGCACTCACCGTCCCAGACGTGCATTCGCCGACCGGTCGTCTTCTCGACGTACGCGCCGAGGAACATGTCCGGCCCGAACAGGATCTCCGTGTTCTCCCCGCGCTCTCGGTAGATGTGCTCCACCACCTTCACCGCGTTGGCCGAGGTGCAGCAATAGTCGGTCTCGGCCTTTACCTCCGCGGTGGTGTTGACATACATGACAACCACAGCGCCGGGGTGCGAGGCCTTCCAATGGCACAGCTGATCGGCCGTTATGGAGTCGGCCAACGAGCACCCGGCGTCCAGATCGGGAATCAGCACCTGCTTGTCGGGACACAAGACCGATGCCGTCTCGGCCATGAAGTGCACGCCGCAGAAGACGATCGTCCCGGCGCTGGTTCCGGCGGCCCGCTGCGAGAGACCCAGCGAGTCGCCAACGTAGTCGGCCACGTCCTGGATCTCGGGCAGCTGGTAGTTGTGGGCGAGGATCACGGCCCCGCGCTCTTCGGCGAGCGCGCGCACCTCATCCTGAAGGGCCGGAATGTTCTCCAGCATCAGCGGTGCGTCGATCGCGCCTATTACAGGAAGGTTCATGAAAGGAGTGGTTCGAGGATCAGGGAGAGATCTAGAGCGTGCGCGCTGTGGGTGAGCGCGCCCACCGATACAAAGTCTACGCCGGTGGCCGCGATGTCCCGGACCGTCTCGAGGGTCACGCCGCCGCTGGCCTCAAGTGAGGCCCGCCCGGCAACCCGAGCCACGGCCGCGCGCAGCTGATTGAGCGACATGTTGTCAAGCAAGATCTGCGGAGCTCCAGCGGCCACGGCCTCATGCACCTCTTCCAGGGAGCGACACTCCACCTCCAATGGCACGTCGGGGCTTTGGGCACGGGCCAGCCGCACTGCCGTCCCCACCCCGCCGGCGATCGCTGCGTGGTTCTCCTTGATCAGGATCGCGTCGTAAAGGCCGGCGCGATGATTGGTTCCACCCCCCGCGGCGACGGCCGCCTTCTCGAGCAGCCTGAGCCCGGGGGTTGTCTTGCGCGTGTCGAGGATCCGCGCGCCCGTGCCCTCCACAGCCTGCACGTAGCGATTGGTAATGGTCGCCACCCCCGATAGCCGGCCGAGGAAGTTGAGCGCCGTCCGCTCGGCGGTCAGCAGTGCGTGAGCCGCACCGAGCACCTCGAACACGGGACCCCCCTCTCTCCACTCGCCCTCCGGGCTCAACCGCTCGATCGCGACCGCGGGGTCCAGCGCCCGGAATGTCTCCTCGGCCAGCGCCAGACCGAAGATAACGCCCGGCGCCTTCTGGGTTATCCGGGCCCGGGCCCGCGCCTGGGGTGGCACCGTGCTCGCGGTCGTGAGATCGCCGGCGCCGACGTCTTCGGTCAGAGCACGGGCTACGGCATCGCCGGTGACCTCTTGGTTCGCGGTCATCCGCGCTTCAGACCGACGCCACCGCGGCCGGCCGCTCGGCGAGCACTCTGACCGTGGCAAAGCTCGGGTCCGCGGCTCCGTGGAGCCGCGCGCCCGCGGCGTTCAGCTCCTGAAGGTAATCGATCACCTCGGCCGTGACCCGTTCCCCCGGCAGCAGCGCGGGCACTCCGGGCGGGTAACCGGCAATTGCTTCACACGAGATCCGGCCGATCGCGTCGGTGACTGCCACGCTCTCGCCCGACCCCAGGAACGCCTCCCGCGGCGTCACCGCCGTCTCTGAGTCGCCGCCGGCCGGCGCGCTCGGCACGTCGGATACGAATTCAGGGCGGGCGATCTGCCGCACCGTCTCGGAGAAGTCATGGGCCAGGCGCTCGAGCGGTTCGACGGACTGGCCCAACCCGAGCACGAACACGACCGCGGCGTGCGTGGCCAGCTCGGTGTAGGTGTCGTATGACGCGCGCAGCGCCGCAGCGATCTCAAAGCCCGTACAGCCGGTGCCGCGGACGTCGACCACCAGCCGCAGCGGATCCCAGCCGGCTACCCCCGGTCGTCCAACGAGCGTATCCCCCACCACGTGGCAGCCCGGGAGGGCGTCGATGGCGGCCCGTGTGGAGGCGGCGGCGGCCAGCGTGCGCTCTAGCAGCGCGTTCCCGTGCACCGCGAGCTGGCGCCGGGCCGCGTCGAGGGAGGCCAGAAGCAGCGAGCTCGGGCTGGTCGAGCGGACCAGCCGGACGGCTCGGGCCACGGCGTCCGGATTGACGAGCCCGTCACGGGCCACGTGCAGCATCGCCGACTGGGTCAAGCTCCCGACGATCTTGTGGGTGGAGGCCAGCACTGCGTCTGCGCCCAGCCGCAGAGGGGACTCCGGCAGATCGCGGTGAAAGCCAAAGTGCGCGCCCCACGCGTTGTCTACCACCAGCGCCGCGCCGGCTGCGTGTGCGACCTCGACGCAGGCGCCGACGTCCGCGGCCATCCCGTAGTAGGTGGGCGAGACGATGAACGCCGCCCGGATGTCCGGCGCTGCCCGCAGCGCTCGCTCGAGCGCCTCGGGCGTGAGCCCCAGGGCCATGCCCAGCTCGGCGTGGTACTCCGGGGCGACGTAGGTCGGGCCGCCCCCGCTCACCACGAGCCCGTCGATCACGCTGGCATGACTATTACGCTGAATCAGGACCCGTTCACCGGGTGGAGCAAGCGCCAGGCAGAGCGCGTGGTTGCCCTGCGTCGCCCCGTTGGTCAGAAACCACGTTCGGCCCGCGCCGTACGCCTCGGCCGCGAGCCGCTCGGCGCGCTCGTACGGGGTCGGTGACGGGCCGAGGTCGATGCCCTCGATGTCCTGTGGAACGTCCAGCAGAAACGCCCGCTCGCCCAGCGCTGCCCGCAGCCCGAGGTCTGCACCCTCACCCCCTTTGTGGCCCGGGATGTGGAATCGGGTCGAGCCGCGGAAGCCGTAGGCAGTCACCGCATCCAGGTATGGCGCCGTGGGCTGCTCGGGGGGCGGTCGCCTCACGCCCGCCCCCGGTCGCCGTGCGCGCCGTTCGCGGACGCCGCCTTGAGCAGGTATGCCCGGGCGAAACCGTCCAGGTCGCCGTCCAGCACGCGCGAGACGTCCCCAACCTCGTGGCCGGTCCGGTGGTCCTTGACCATCGTGTACGGGTGCAGCACGTAGGACCGGATCTGGGAGCCGAAATTGACGTCCTGCGCCTCGCCCCTCTCGCGGGCGATCTCCTCGCGGCGCTTTCGCTCCTCGAGCTCCAACAGCTTTGAGCGCAGCATCGTCATCGCTTCCGCCTTGTTCGAGGACTGGGAGCGCTCGTTCTGGCACTGGACCACTATCCCGGTCGGCTTGTGCGTTATCCGCACCGCCGAATCGGTCTTGTTTACGTGCTGCCCGCCGGCTCCGCTGGCTCGATAGGTGTCGATCTGGAGGTCCTCGTCGTCAATCGGGACTTCGTCGATCTCCTGGACGACCGGCGAGACCTCGACCCCGGCGAAGCTCGTGTGCCGGCGGTGGGCGGCGTCGAACGGGGAAAGCCGAACGAGCCTGTGGACGCCCTTCTCGCTGGCGAACAGGCCGTACACGTTCTCGCCCCTGATCAGGAAGGTGGCCGACTTGATCCCTGCCTCCTCCCCGGGCGAAACCTCTAACAGCTCCACCTCGAAGCCGCGCTTCTCGGCCCAACGCATCTGCATCCTCAGCACCATCTCCGCCCAGTCCTGGGCGTCTGTGCCGCCGGTGCCAGCGTTGACGGTCACCAGTGCGTCGCCGGAGTCGTAGCGGCCTGAGAACAGCCGCTGCTCTTCCTGCGCTTCGAGGCGCTCCTGCACCGAGCTGATCTGCTGCTCGAGCTCTGAGGCGATCTCCGGATCCTCCTCCGCGAGCTCGGCCAGCGGCTCGAGGTCCTCGACGTCGCGCTCGAGCTCGCGGTAGGCAGTCAGTTTGCGGCTGGCTCGCGCGTGCTCAGCGGTGATCGCCGCCGCGCGCTCCTGGTCATTCCAGAAGCCGGCCTCCCCCATCTGGCGCTCGAGCGCGCCAGCGCGCTCGCCCAACGCGTCCGGGTCAAAGATAGTCCGCCAGCAGCGCGCTTGGACCGCGGCGCGCGAGAGACTCAACGTAAGCTCATCATTCGCCAAGCGATCGATCGCGCTGCCAGGGATGGCGGCCTCGTGCTTGCCCCAGAGATGACCGTGCACCAGGACGAGATGCTCGATCCGCTGCTGGTCGTCGATGACGAAACCGACTACGTGGCCGAGGTGATGCCCGTCCGACGAGTTCACCGGGCTCTCCCTGCGGATCTCCACTTCCCCTTTTGGGACGCGGTGATAGCTCATCGCCACATGCTGGTCGTATTCCAGCCCCATACTCGCCCCCAGGGCCTCGGGCCCCTGGCTGCCGTAGACGGGCAGCGGATACAGCTCCTCGATTCCGACATCCCAGTCTGAATTGCTGGTAGGTGCCTCACCGGGCAGGAGGTACGCGGATTCCTGGATCGACTCGCGCTCGGCCATCCCTGCGATCGTGCTACCCAGCGTGATCCCGCCTGTTCCGGAACGAGGGCGGACACTCTCGACCGGCACCAGCAGCGCTTTGTCAGATCGGTCGTGGGGCTGAACGACGACATGCGTCAGGCGTCGCCCCCTGGGGTCGATGGTGACGTTCGACAGTTCGCCGAATCCTCCGTCGACGCAGTTGACTGACATGTCGAGATCGAGTCGCGTAAGAACCCCGAGGTCTTAGGCCGGCGCGCTGACGGCCACCGACCTCGCCGGAGGCTTCACCATGAAGGTCCGGAGTTGATCGTCTCCCTGACCAACTACTCCGTACGAGGACTCCGGCACCTCGTTCCAAGCGCCCGGTAGGTCACCCATCGGTTCGGAGACGATGATCCGGGCGTCGTCGCTGACCTCTTCAAAGATCTCTCGCTCGGGATAGAGCTTGCGGAGTGTCGGGACGTGTCCGGTGAAGAACAGCGAGCGCGACTTGCCCTCGCTCGAATAGCGAAACGCCCACATGCGCTCACCATCGGTCGTCGCCACCGTACCTTGGAACGGGTACTTGACCCCATTCTTCTGCCCCACCGCTTCCACCAATCCGATCGCGCGAGCCACGGCATCGGGCGGATCGTCCTCGAGCCCGAATGTCAGCGCGAGATAGAACAGGAGCTCGGTGTCGGCCTGTCCGGTAATCGCCGGGTACAGCGATTCGTCGACCGCCAGCACCAGGTCGCGCCTGACCCTGTCGAGGTCGGCGATGAAGCCGTTGTGCATGAACAGCCAGCGGCCGTGGCGGAACGGATGGCAGTTGGTCTGCTGGACCGCCGATCCGATGGCAGCGCGAATGTGGGCGAAGAACAGTCCAGAGCGGACATGGGCGGCGAGCTCACGGAGGTTTTGATCGTTCCAGGCTGGCTCGATGCTCCGGAAAACTCCGGGCGATGGCTGATCGTCATACCAGCCCACGCCAAACCCGTCGCCGTTGGTGGCCTCAGCGCCGAGCTTCGAGTGCAGGCTCTGGTCGATCAGGGAGTGCGCGGGCGCATACAGCGCTCTCTCCAGCAGTATTGGCACTTCCGTGTAAGCGGCAAGCCAGCGACACATCAGTCGCTCCTTTCAGGTGGGGCCACAATCGCAGCAAGCGTGGACCCCGGCAATGGTGCGCTCCTGCGTCTTCAGAGAGGGTGCGCACCCCTGTCAGGCGCCGCTAGACCGGCATCCCGTCGTGACTCCGGGAGGTGGCCTCAGTTACACAGTCGGCAGTGCTCGGGACAGGAGCAGAGCGGAAGGACGAGCTTGGCCTGCGTGGGCACCCGACTGTGGAAACCGCGCAAGGCGGCTCGATCGATTCGATCGTGCGCCCCCCCGGGCCAAGAGGAGCTCATGAGTCCGAAGGTGAGACCGCGCGCCTGAGGACCGCCTGTACCAAACGACGATGCGATTAGTTGCTGCAGGTGGTCGTGATCCATGGTGCCGGGACGGCATCGGCGCGGGGCTTCGCAGCCCGTGGCCAGGCCTACCCCGGAGCCGGGAGGGCGAAACCAAAGGGGGCGGGTCGACCTCCACCGTGTGGGTCGGGTCGCTTCCGCACTATGTGGGGGCGAACAGATAGACGTCCACTGCTGAGGCGACGGTCACTTCAGCGCGCAGCAGCGCGACCGCCCGCTGCAGAGGCAGTGAACGGTCGCGCCGATCGCCCGAGGATGGTCAGCTCACGCCGGTCTCAGAATCATCGCCTTCTGCTGGGCGAACTCCTCGTCCGTCAGGATTCCCTGATCGTGCAGCCTCCCGAGCTCCTCGAGCCTCGCTGTGTCGTCGGAGGTGATCCCTGGAGCCGCCCGCGGTGCCGGCGGTGCCGCGGCCATCGCAGACTGCTGGCCAGCCCCGTAGGCCTCCTCCTGCTGCTGTGCCTCAACGTTCGCACGTTGCTTGCCCATCATGTACGCGCCTCCGCCAACGGCGGCGGCACGGAGCAGCGGACGGCGTCTCATCAGCGGCATCGCGATCCCTAGCCTTCCTCGTCGAGGTCGAGCCCGAGGGCGACCATGATCTCGGGTGCTGCCGCCACGACCTTAGGCCCGCCGACCTGCGGCGCAACCGCCCGCAGCACACCGAGGATGTCCTCGGGCGTAACTCCCTGCGCGATCGCGTTGCCGACCTGCCACGCGTAGGAGGCGGGCGGGGCATCCAGCGCGATAAGGGTTGCGATCTTGACCAGTGCAAAGGTCCGCTCGTCGAGACCGGTGCTCTCACGGCTGGCCTCGCGCAGCCCGATCGCGTCTTCTAGGGCATCAACGTCATGGGACGAGACTCCCGAAAGCGTCTGATGTGTCGCTGCTCCAACTACTGGCATGTCGAACTCCTTCTGTTGAGAGGTGGTCCCCGATCCGCTGTTAGAAACCACCGCCAGCATCCACAACCCACCAACCCCAGTCATCACCCAAAACGGATGAGCGCCAGGGCGTGGAATCTGGGTGGCGGCGGTCGAGCGCTGGCAAGCCTCCGGCGGGGCCTCGAGCAGTTGCCTGAGACTGAGCACCCCTCGGACTCTGACGCCGTGAGGCACTGGGACTGCGGTTCGCCGGGGGCTGTGACCGGGTCGGTCAGCTAGCAGCGGCCCAATGGCCGGACGAAGCCAGCCGACTCAGGTGCCCTCCTCCAGCCGGGCCTTCAGCCGCTCGTGGCTCTTCGCGATGTCCTTCTTGGCCTGCATCCGCGCGAACGGCGCGATCAGTACGCCGATCCCATGGCCGACGAGATTGAAGTCAAGGGTCAACCGTGACTTTGACCCGTCTTCGATCGGCTCGACGGTGACCGTGCCAACCGGCCGGACCGGACCGGCAGTTCCGCGAAACGAGCTCCTGCGCGGCGGGTCGTGCTCGGTGATCTCGTAGCTCGTGTCCTGCTCGCGGCCGCCTACCTTTCGGATCTCGTGAACGCGGGTGCCGACTCCGACCGGCCCCTCGCTTTCGACCTTCGAGCTGACGATCGTTTCCTGCCACTCGCCGTGCCGCTCGTGCTCGTCGAGGTACGCGAAGACGTCTTCGGGCCGGCGGTCGATTTCGATGCTCTGTGTGATCACCTCTAGTCGCCGCCGAGCTTACCCTCAGCCACCTGCTGGCGGAGAACCTTCTTGTCGAATTTCCCGACGGAGGTTTTCGGCACTTCGTTGATGAACTCCACCCGCTCGGGGATCCACCATTTCGCCACCTTGTCCCGCAGGAACGTCCGCAGCTGATCGCAGTCGAGGTCACTATCGGGACCACAGACCACGCACGCCAGCGGTCGTTCGTCCCACCGTTCGTCGGGCACGGCCACGACGGCCGCCTCGACCACGTCCGGATGGGCCATGATCGCGTTCTCCAGCTCGACGGAGCTGATCCACTCCCCGCCCGACTTGACCAGGTCCTTGGTCCGGTCGACGAGTTTGATCATCGCTCCAGGCAGGACCTCGGCGACGTCTCCGGTTCGCAGCCAGCCGTCGTCGGTGAACTTCTGAGCTCCGGACTCGTCGTTGTAGTAGGCGTGCGCGATCGTCGGCCCGCGGACCTGAAGTTCGCCCCCGGCTTCTGGATCGACTCGGAAATCGACCAGTGGCACCACCCTGCCCTGGAGGGCGCGGATGGCGTAGGCCTCGTCACCTTCGGGGCCGTCGGAGGGAACGCGGCAGACGGACGCCATCGGGCTCGTCTCGGTCATCCCCCAGGCCTGGATGACCGGAACGCCGAACCGCTCGTCGTACAGGCGCATCAGCGCCTCGGGCACGGCCGAGCCCCCGCACACGATCCGCTTCACCGATGAGAGGTCGGGGGCGGGCTCGAGCTGCCCGATCGCCTGCCAGATCGTGGGCACCCCGGCGGCGAACGTAACCCGCTCGGAGGCGATCAAGCCGGCCAGAGAATCCGGCTCCATCCGCGGCCCTGGCAGCACGATCTTGCTGCCCGCCATCGCAGCCGCGTAAGGCAGGCCCCAGGCATTGGCATGGAACATGGGGACGATCGGCAACGCCACGTCGCGCTCCCTGAGACCGGGGCCGTCCGCCTGATTGGTCAGCAGCGTGTGCAGCACCGTGGACCGGTGCGAATAGACGACTCCCTTCGGCCTGCCGGTGGTGCCGCTCGTGTAGCACATCGCAGCGGCGGCGTTCTCGTCCACGTCCACGAACTCGAATCCCGGATCGCCTGAATTGATCAGCTCTTCATACGGGAGCGCGCCCGGACGCTCCCCATCCGAATCGGGCATAAGCACCTCGTGCTCGACGCCCTCGAACCGCGGCATGACGTGCGCCAGCGACGCGTCGAGGAAGATCACACGGTCCTCGGCGTGGGCCACGACGTAACGCAGGTCGTCCTCGAACAGGCGGATGTTGAGCGTGTGCAGGACGGCGCCCATCGAAGGCACGGCCAGATACAGCTCCAGGTGCCGGCGCGAGTTCCACCCAAATGTGGCCACCCGGTCGCCGGGACGGATCCCGAGCTCCCGCAGCGCGCTGGCCAGCCGGCGCGCACGCTCGACGACCTCCCCGTACGTCGAGCGCTCGGCGCCGTCCGAGGTGATGCTCACGACCTCCCGCGGGCCGAACAACTGCTCGGCGCGCTCGGCGATCGAGCGCACCAGCAGCGGGGTGCGCATCATCAGGCCCTCGAAGGTTGTCGGGGGGGCCTCGGTCGTCACGCTCTACAACTACCCGGCTACGCCCTTAACCAGTGCCATGTAGCTACGCCCCATGGCACTTCTTGAATTTCTTCCCCGATCCGCACCAGCAGGGGTCGTTGCGTCCGACCTCGTGCTCGTGATCGACGCGCCGCTGCTCCACCTGCGGTAACAGTTCCGCTTCCATGCCTTCGGCCGCAGCCTGGGCGCTCCCCGCGGCGGCAGCCATCGCCAGCGCGCTCGGCTGCACCGGGCCACCGCCCGAGTAGCTGACCCTCCCGCCGCCGGTGGAGGAGCTCGAGCGGCTGCTGGGACGCTGCGGCACGGGCGAGGGGGCCTGGCCGCCGTTCTGGCCTTCGACCACCACCTCGACGTGGAAGATCATGCGCGCGAAGTCGCCCCAGAGGTTGTTCATCAGGTCACGGAACAGCTCGAACGCCTCGTTCTTGTAGGCCACCAGCGGCTCGATCTGGGCCGCGGCCCGCAGGTGAATTCCCTGCTGCAGGTAGTCGAGGTCGTAGAGGTGCTCGCGCCAGCGCTGATCGATGATCTCGAGCAGCAGGAAGCGCTCGAGATCGCGCGTCACCTCCGGGGACACAAGCCGTCGATGTCCCAGTCCTCGACGAAGTCTCCGACCGTGTACTCCTCCACGAGCCGCTCGATCAGCTCGCCGATCTGCTCTCGAGCCGGCTCGCTCATGTCGCGGCCCTCGAGCACGTCGTCGCGGTAGCGGTAGATCACCTCACGCTGCTGGTTGGCGACGTCGTCGTACTCCAGCGTGTGCTTGCGCATCAAGAAGTGCTGCTCCTCCACCTTCTTCTGCGCCTTCTCGATCTGCTTGGAGAGCATCTTGGCCTCGATCGGCTCCTCATTGCCCTCGTCGTCCGTGGTCCCCAGACGGTCCAGGATCTTGTAGATCCGCTCGCCGGCAAACAGGCGCACGAGGTCGTCCTGTGCCGACAGGAAGAACCTTGATTCGCCGGGGTCACCCTGACGACCCGAGCGGCCCCGTAGCTGGTTGTCGATCCGACGGGACTCGTGTCGCTCGGTGCCCAGAATGAACAGCCCGCCGGCATCGATCACCTGCTCCCGCGCGAGCTGCACCCGGTCGCGGATCGTGGGCAGGACCTTCTCGTAGTGGGTTTGAAAATCAGGGTCGCCCGGCTTCAGGCCGAGCTTTGCCACCTCCAGCCGAGCGAGGTGCTCGTCGTTGCCGCCGAGCTTGATGTCCACCCCCCGGCCGGCCATGTTGGTGGCGATCGTGACCGCCCCCGGGGCGCCGGCCTCGGCGATTGTCTCCCCCTCACGCTCGGCGTGCTCGGGCTTGGCATTCAGCACCGTGTGCTTGATCCCCTTCTGGGACAGACGCTGAGAGACAAGCTCCGAGACCTCCACCGAAATCGTGCCCACCAGCACCGGCTGCCCCGCCTTGTGGCGTGTCTCAATCTCGTCGATCACCGATGTCCACTTGCCGTCCTTGGTCTTATAGACCTGATCGTTGTAGTCGTCGCGGATCATCGGCCGGTTGGTCGGCACCTCCACCACTGGTAGCTCATAGATCTTCATGAACTCCACGGCCTCGGTGAGCGCCGTACCGGTCATGCCGGCCAGCTTGTCGTACATCCGGAAGTAGTTCTGGAGCGTGATCGTGGCCAGCGTCTGGTTCTCCTCCTGGATGCGCACACCCTCCTTGGCCTCGACCGCCTGATGCAGGCCCTCGGACCACCGCCGGCCCTCGAGGATCCGGCCCGTGAACTCGTCGATGATTTTTACTTCGTCATCGATCACCGCATAGTCCACGTCGCGCTGGTAGAGCGACTGGGCCTTCAGCGCCTGAATCAGGTGGTTGACCAGGTGGCCGTTCTCGGCCCGGTAGAGGTGGTCGATGCCCAGGAACCGCTCGGCCTTAGCCACGCCCTGTTCGGTGATGGCCACGGTCTTGTGCTTCTCGTCGAACTCGTAGTCGAAGTCCGCTACGAACTGCTTCTTCATCCTCGGATCCATGCCCTCGGGAGTCTTGCCGGGCTCCAGGATCGGCGCCAGCTTCGCGAACTTGACGTACAGGTCGGCCGCCTGCTCGGGCGCCCCGGAGATGATCAGCGGCGTGCGGGCCTCGTCGATCAGGATGTTGTCCACCTCGTCGACGATCGCGTAGGTGTGGTACGGCGATTCCCCCTCCTCGGGCTTCGGTCGTCCTCCGTGCTGGACCTTCTCCTCGAGCGACTTGGCCATGTTGTCGCGCAGGTAGTCGAAGCCGAACTCGGAGTTCGTCCCGTAGGTCACATCGGCGGCGTAGGCGGCGCGCTTCTCCTCATAGGGCTGCATGTTCTGGAGCACGCCGACGGTCACGCCGAGCATGTCGTAGATGGGCTTCATCCAGGTGGCGTCACGCCTGGCCAGGTAGTCGTTGACCGTCACCACATGCACGCCGCGGCCGCCCAACGAGTTGAGCACCACGGCCAGCGTGGCGGTCAGCGTCTTGCCCTCGCCGGTCTTCATCTCGGCGATCGCCCCGTCGTGGAGGACCATCCCGCCGATCAGCTGGACGTCGTAGTGGCGCTCGCCGATCGTCCGCTTCGCCGCCTCCCGGACCAGGGCGAAGCACTCGTCCAGCAACTCGTCCAGGCCCTCGCCGCCCACAGCACGCTCGCGCAACGCGTCGGTCGCGTGGCGCAACTCGGCGTCGTCGTGGAGCTCTAGCTCCTCTTCGTAGGCGTTGATCTGCCCGACGCGCCGCTCGTAATCCTTGAACTTCTTGGCCTCGCCGATGCGAAGCGCGCGGTCCAGGAAGGACATGCGCTCAGGTTAGCTAAGGCGCCGCCGGACGGCGGGACTACCGAAGCGTCGTGTAAGAGCTCAGGTCAAGCAGCTGGCGACGGCTGGCCCGGAACTGCGGGCGGAGCCGGGCCCGGCCCTGGGGGCGGAGCCGCTTCCGGCCCTGGGGGCGCCGCCGCGGCCCGGGACTCGCGCCGCTTGCGCCGCTTGTCCCGGTGGCGCTTGACCTGCACGGCGATCTCGCCCGAGACGACGTTGATCGAGTGCATGATGTCCGGGGAGCGGCTGCATGCCCGGAGCGTCGCCCGCTTTAGGTGCAGTGTGGCCTCCGCCACCTGCGAGTCGGCAATCGCGGGGTTGCGCTCCTCGAACACCTCGACCTCCAGCTCGGCAAGCTCCGACACCTGCCTAGAGACCTTGCGAAAGCGCTTGTTGACGTGCTCGCGAAGCTCATCCGACACGGGCAGGTTCCGGCCCTTGACCTCTATGCGCATCGGCCGACCTCCTTAGATGCTTGCTGCGGTGGAGATTAGTGGCGGGCAGGCCGTTTGTCACGTGCTCGCCCGCGCGCCACCAGGGGCGCGCCGACCGCTCCGTGTCCTGGCCAGCAGGGCCGCGCCGATCGCGCCTCCCAGGTCGCCGAGTGCCGCGACCCGCACCGCAGGGGGCTCTGAATCATGGAACAGGTGCGGCTGCATCGCGTCGGCTATCCGGTCGGCAAGCGGCTGGCCGAAGCGCACGCCCAGTCCGCCGCCGATGATCACCGCCTCGACAT
>VAWT01000145.1 GCA_005883415.1 Actinomycetota bacterium
CGCGTCCCACGCTGGGGCCCGTCAGGTGGCGGCTCCTCGTCCCAAAGCGCACCGTTTGCCATCTGCATCGAGGCAAAGCCATCGGCCAGCGCGTGGTGGATGCGCCAGATCAGCGCGCTGCCGCCCCAGGCCAGCTTGGGGATCACGTCGATGCGCCACAAGGGTCGGGACCGGTCCAGTCGCTCCTCGAAGGTCCGGGCCACCGTTTTCCGAAACTCGAGCAGATCGAGCGGATCGGGACCCCCTGTGACGGCCACGTGCGCATCGAGGTCGAGCTCGGACGCCGGCACCCACCTCGGCGCCCCGTCAACCTCGGTCAACCGCAGGCTCAACTGCGGCGCGCGGTCCAGACGGGCAGCGATCGACGCTCTAAGCGCTTCGGGTTAGATCCGGACTTCCAGGAGGATCAACTTGCAGGTGTGGCCGGAGACAGTCTCGTTCTCGAGCGCAAGGATGCTGAGATCCTCGCTTGTAAGCGTTTGGCCCGGATCCGTTGGGGAGCCCACGGCAGCCCCGCCGCTGGCAGTTGCGCCCATTGCTCTGATGATCATAAGCCCTTCAGCGGCTGCGGAGTGCTCTGGAGACGATCTCGGCCAGCTCCTCGGTTGCCTCCTCCAGGCGATCGTTGACCACCACGTGCTCGAACTCGGACTGAGCGCCGAGCTCCTGCTCGGCCGTGCGAAGCCGCGCGTCAACCTGCTCCGGGGCGTCGGTCCCGCGCCCAATGAGCCGAGCGCGCAGCGCTCCGCCCGAAGGCGGAGCGACAAATACCGCCTCGGCTTCCGGCATGGCTTCGCGTACCTGGCGCGCGCCCTGCACCTCGATCTCGAGCACCACCGGCACGCCCGCCCCAAGGCGCCGTTCGAGCTCGGAGCGCAGCGTGCCGTACCGGTGGCCGGAGTAGGTGGCGTGCTCGACGAATTCGCCGTTCGCGACCGCACGGTCGAACTCCTCGGGCGTCAGGAAGTGGTAGTCGACGCCGTCCCGCTCACCGGGTCGGGGCGGACGGGTGGTGGCGGACACCGACAGCTCGAGCTCTGGGAGGCGCTCCAGCAGCCCTCGGATCAGCGTGCCCTTGCCGACGCCGGAGGGGCCCGTGATCACGAACACCTTGGCCACCTGAAGCGGCCCCGTCTGTCGTCGGGACGCCGCCGCGCTAGCGCCGGCGCATCAGCTCCACGAGCTCGGTCCGCTGGCGCTGCGATAGTCCGCCGATCGTCTTGCTAGGTGAAATTCTGCACTGGGACAGGATCTTGTTGACCTTCACCCGGCCGTACTTGGGGACCGCCAGGAGCAGGTCGAAAACCTTGGCCGTACCGAGGTATTCGGGTGGCTCGAGCAGCAGTTCGTGAATCGGCTGACGCCCTGCCTTCAGATCACGCTTGAGCTGAGCCCGCCGGCTGCGCACGTTGTTCGCGCGCTGGAGCGCTTCCATGCGCTGAAGGAGAGAACGCTCCGGCGCCGCGACGGGCTTGTGGAGCGATTCACTGACCGGCGGCATGGGCGGCGACTATACATCGTGAGGCAGGGCGTTCAAGGCTAATTCGCGCAATTCGACTCGACCTCAAGTTGAGGTCAAGCATTGTCGAGCTTGGTTTGGGGAATGGACGGCGTTTGCAGGACTTTTCGCCGCGAATCTGGCAGTTTTTGATGTAATCATCCTGAAAACGTTCCGACCGCCACCAGCTCGGTGCCGGCGTGCAGCAGGTCCAGCGCGTCGCTGCCGCGCTGCACGCCGCCGATCCCGATGATGGGCACGCCCACGGCGGAGCAAACCGAGTGGACCTGCGCCAGTGCGACGGCGCGCACGGCAGGGCCCGATACCCCTCCCGTGCCGCCCCCCAACCACGGCTCGGAGGACCCCGGGGCAAGGGCCATGCCCCTGATCGTGTTGATCAGCGACAGCGCGTTGGCCCCGGCAGCCTCGGCGGCGCGGGCCACCGCAGCGACGTCGCCGGCGTTCGGAGTGAGCTTGACGATGAGCGGCTTGTCCGTCAGCGGCCGGACGTGATCGAGCAGTCCAGCCAGCTCGGCCGGATCGGAGCCGAACTCGAGGCCGGTGGCCACGTTCGGGCACGAGACGTTCAGCTCCAGCGCCGCCACGTCCTCGCGGGCGGCGAAAGCGGCGACCAACTCCCCCACATGCTCGCGCGTGGAGCCCATCACGTTCACGATCAGCGGCGCCGGGAGCTCGGCCAGCTGCGGCAGGTCGCTGCGCGTGAACTCGCGCAGGCCCTTGTTTGGCAGCCCGATGGAGTTGATCAGGCCGCCCGCGATCTCCCAAAGCCGGGGCGGCGGATTGCCCTGCCGGGGCTCGAGCGTGACCGTCTTGGTGACGTATGCGGCGAACGGAAACCGCTCCACCACCTGGTCGCCGAACGCTCGCCGGGCGGCGATTGCGTCAAACGTTCCCGAGGCGTTGATCACGCGGTGGGCGAGCGCGAGGCCGCAGAAGTCGAGACCGCTCATCTCTTAGGCCACCTGCTCCAGCTCGGCGGCATCGAGCACCGGTCCGTCAACGCACAGCCGAACGTATCCGTGGCGCGTGGCCACCACGCAGCCGAAGCAGGCACCGAACCCGCAGGCCATTCCGGACTCGAGCGCCAGCTGGGCCGGGACGTCATGGGCCTCGCACAGGGCCCTGACGGTCTCGAGCATCCCCGGCGGGCCACAGGCGTAGACCTCGACCGCGCCCTCCAGCGCAAGCTGATCGGCGAGCAGCTCGGTGACGAATCCGTGGTGGCCGGAGCTGCCATCGTCGGTGGCAAAGAGCGGGTCGGACAGGATCGCCGATCCCCGCGCGTGGTCATGGTCGCGAAAGCCGAGCAGAGCGAGTGGTGACGCGCTCGGCTGGTCGTGCAGGATCGTGGCCAGCTCGTCCTGCCAGATCGCCAGGGGCGCGATGCCCACCCCGCCGCCGACCAGGATCGCGCGCCGGCCGACCGCCGGGCGGCGAAACCCGACCCCCAGCGGGCCTAGCAGCAGCAGCGCGTCCCGCGGCTGGAGCTCACAGAGCCGGCGGGTGCCCGGCCCAACGTCCTCGACCAAGAAGTGAAGGTCGTCGGTGTGCGGCGGGGCGCGCAGCACGCTGAAGGCCCGCGGCAAAAACGGCCGCTCTCCATCTCCCCCGCCCCACCTCCTCGCCGCCTGGAGCATGTAGAACTGCCCGGCCTGAGGACGCGGCCCCCCGGGATCCTCGCAACGCAGCACCACGTAGGGGCCGAACTGCTCCCGCGCGGTGATCGGCGCCATCCGGCGACCGAACGGGGCCAGGACGCGGTCAGGCTGCACGAGCGTCGCCGGCGCCGGTGCGGACTCTCGCTCCAGCGTGGATCTGCTGGAGGGACACCACCTCGGGCTCGCCCCGCCGCGCGGCGGCGATCGCCCTGGCAGCAGCCATCCCGCCGGCCATGGTCGTGATGCAGGCGATCTTGCGGGCCACGGCCGCCGAGCGGATCTCCCAGCCGTCGGCCCGTGCCCCTGTGCCCACCGGGGTGTTGATGACGAGCTCGACGGCGCCGCGTTCGATCCAGTCGACCACGTGCGGGGAGCCCTCGCCGATCTTGTTGATCGTCTCGGCCGGGATTCCCATCTTGCGAATGGCCTGTGCCGTGCCGCGGGTGGCGATGATCTTGAAGCCCAGGTCGTGCAGCATGCTCGCCACGCCCGTGGCGGCCGGCTTGTCGCCGTCGGCGACCGTGATGAACACCGTGCCGGCCAGAGGCAACTTCGACCCGGCCGCCGCCTGGGCCTTGGCGAACGCCGTGGGGAAGTCCGGTGCGATCCCCATAACCTCGCCGGTGGAGCGCATTTCGGGCCCAAGCAGAGAGTCTGAGCCCGCGAACCGATCGAACGGGAGCACCACCTCCTTCACGCAGACATGACCGTTTGAGTACTCCCGCGGGCGAGGGTTTGCCTCCAGTACGTACAGGCTGTCGCCGTGGATGGCGAACTGGACGTTGAGCAGCCCGACGACCCCCAGCGCGAGTGCGATCCCGGCTGTCCGGGCGCGAATCTGCTCGAGCATCTCGTCGCCTATGGCGTGGGGAGGCAGCACACAGGCGGAGTCCCCGGAGTGGATCCCGGCCTCCTCGACGTGTTGCATGATCCCTGCGATCCATACTCGGTTCCCGTCACACAGCGCATCGACGTCGACCTCGATCGAGTCCTCCAGAAAGCGGTCGAGATAGATGGCCCGGCCCGGCTCGGTCTCCACCCGATCCAGGTAGTGCTTGAGTCCCTCGGCGTCGTACACGATCTCCATGGCGCGGCCGCCGAGCACGTAGCTCGGGCGCACGAGTAACGGGAACCCGACGTCGGCGGCCCGCTCGAGCGCCTCGTCGGCGGATCGCGCCGCCGCGTACGGGGGCGCCTGATAGCCGAGTCTGTCGAGCAACGGTCCGAACCGCGACCGATCCTCGGCCAGGTCGATGGCATCGATGCCGGTTCCCAGGATCGGAACGCCCGCCGCGTGCAGGCCGGCCGCGAGCTTCAGCGGCGTCTGCCCGCCGAACTGAACCACGACCCCCTCCGGCCTCTCCACCGCGCAGACCGCCAGCACGTCCTCGAGCGTGAGGGGCTCGAAGTACAGCCGATCAGACGTGTCGTAGTCGGTCGAGACCGTCTCTGGATTGCAGTTGACCATGACAGCGTCACGACCCAACTCTCTAATCGTCTGCGCGGCGTGAACGCAGCAGTAGTCGAACTCGATTCCCTGGCCGATGCGATTCGGTCCGGAGCCCAGGATCACCACGCCTTGCCGATCCCCCTTCTGCACCTCGCCGACCGCGGGTGGCCGCTCCCACCCGGAGTAGTAGTAAGGGGTGCGGGCGGCGAACTCGGCGGCACAGGTGTCCACTGACTTGTAGGTGCGCTGGCCGGCGAAGGGGGCATCGGGATCGGCCACCAGGTCCGCGAGCTCGTTCAGAAACCAGCGGTCGATCGACGTCAGCCGGTGGACGTCCTCGACGGAGGCCCCGCGCCGCAGCGCCTCGAGCACCCGATCGAACCGCTCGGCTCCAGCGCGCTCGAGCGACCGAAGTAGGGCATCGTCGTCGACTTCAAATGTCGGCTTGGCGTCGAGCTCGCGTGATCTGAGCGCCTTGGCGAACGCCTGCTTGAAGGTCCGCCCGATCGCCATCGCCTCCCCTACCGACTTCATGTGGGTCGTCAGCCCCGGCTCGGCGCCGGGGAACTTCTCGAATGCGAACCGCGGCCACTTAACGACGCAGTAGTCGATCGCCGGCTCGAAGCTCGCCGGCGTGGCCTTCGTGATGTCGTTGGGAATCTCCTGAAGCGTGTAGCCGACGGCCAGCCGGGCTGCGATCTTGGCGATCGGGAACCCGGTGGCCTTGCTGGCCAGGGCGCTGGAGCGCGACACGCGGGGATTCATCTCGATCACTACGACCTCGTCGGTCTGGGGATCCACGGCGAATTGGACGTTCGACCCCCCGGTCTCGACGCCGACGGCCCGGATCACGGTGATGGCCTGGTCGCGCAGCTTTTGGTACTGCTTGTCGGTAAGCGTCTGCTGGGGGGCGACGCACACGCTGTCGCCGGTGTGCACGCCCATCGGATCGAGGTTTTCGATCGAGCACACGATCACGACGTTGTCGGCCCGGTCGCGCATCACCTCGAGCTCAAATTCGCCCCACCCAAGAACCGACTCTTCGAGCAGCACCTGCCCGATCGGAGATGCGCTCAGGCCACGGCCGACCACGGCTTCGAGCTCGTCCTCGGAGCGCACAACACCGCCCCCTGTGCCGCCCAGCGTGAACGCGGGGCGGACGATGAACGGCAACCCGATCTGATCGAGCGCGGCGCGTGCGTCGGAGAAACTGTGGGCGATCGCCGAGCGTGGCACCCGCAGCCCGGCCTGGGTCATCGTCGAACGGAACCGCTCGCGATCCTCGGCGCGGTCGATCGCCTCGTAGTCAGCGCCGATCAGCTCGACCCCATAGCGCTCGAGCACGCCCAGCTCGTGCAGTTCCTTGGACAAATTGAGGGCGGTCTGACCCCCGAGGGTCGGCAGCAGCGCGTCGGGCTGCTCGCGTTCGATCACCTGGGTCACCGGCCCGGGCAGCAGCGGCTCGATGTAGGTGGAGGTCGCGACCTCGGGATCGGTCATGATCGTCGCCGGGTTGGAGTTGACCAGCACCACCTCGTAGTCCTCGTCCATCAACACCCGGCAGGCCTGCGTCCCGGAGTAGTCAAACTCGGCAGCCTGGCCGATGACGATGGGCCCAGAGCCGATCAGCAGGATCTTGTGCAGGTCATTGCGTCGCGGCATCAGGCAGCCTTGATCTCCTCGACGAAGCGGTCGAACAGATACAGGGCGTCGTGCGGGCCAGGCCCTGCCTCCGGGTGGTACTGAACCGTCGCTCCCTGCACGTCACGGAGCGCCAGCCCCTCGACGGTGCGGTCGTAGAGGTTTATGTGGGTCAGCTCAGCGGCCCCGTAATCGGTCTCCCAACGGACAGCCTCGTCGCGGTCGATCGTCCTCTGGGCGTCGGGCCCCAGGACCGCAAAACCATGGTTTTGGCTCGTGATCTCGATACGGCCAGTAGTGAGATCTTTGACCGGGTGATTTGCGCCGTGGTGACCGAACGGGAGCTTGTAGGTCTCTAGCCCCACCGCGCGGCACAGCAGCTGGTGGCCTAGGCAGATCCCGTAGACGGGACGCTGGCCGACGAGGTGGCGAACGGTGTCCACGATGTAGTCGAGCGCGCCCGGGTCGCCCGGCCCGTTGGCGAGGAAGATCGCGTCCGGCCCGTTGGCCAGCAGCTGGCTCGGGCGGGCGGTACACGGGTGAAGCTCGAGGGTCACCCCGCGCGCGTGGAGATTGCGGACGATCGATCGCTTGACGCCGGTGTCGATCATCGCGATCCGAGGACCTTCGCCGCCGTCCAGCACGATGGTCTCCGCGGGCGTCACCTCCCTGACGAGGTCGCGGCCTCCCATCCCGGGCTCCTCGGCGATCAGCTGCCGCGCCTGCGCCTGCGGCATATCGGCATCGAACACTCCGCCTCTCATCGCGCCGTGATCGCGGATGTGACGGACCAGCGCGCGCGTATCGACTTCCGTGATCGCGGCGATGCCGCAATCAGCCAGCCAGGCCAGCCAACCTCGCTCCGCGCCGGGCGCGTCCTCGCGGTCCACCGCCGCGCGCATGATCGCCGCGCGGGCGTGGACCCGATCGGACTCCATCGCCTCGCTGGAGGCTCCGTAGTTGCCTATCTGCGGAAACGTGAACGCGATCAGCTGGCCGGCATAGCTCGGATCGGTCATCGCCTCTTGATAGCCGGACATCGCCGTCGTGAAGACGACCTCTCCGACGACGGCGCGCTGCGGTGCGCCGCAAGCCACGCCGTCGAAACGGGTCCCGTCCTCGAGAAGAACGTAGGCGGTCGGGTCGCCGCTCATCGGGCCAGGGCACCCACCTCCGCCAGCAGCGGAGCGCGGAACGCCGTCGCTCCGCCGGCGAGCGTCAGCACTACGCGACCATGGAGCGTGCGGCCGTGGAAGCAGCAGTTGTCCGACCTTGAGGCGTATCCGCGCGCACCGACCTCCCACTTGGCCGAGAGATCCACGAGACAGATGTTTGCCGGCTCGCCGCGCGCGATCCGCGGTGTCGGGAGATCGAACAGGGCGGCGCCCGCGCTCATCCGCTCGACCACTGTCGCGAGCTCGATCTCCCCGGGCATCACAAGCTCGGTGAACAGAGCGGCAAACGCGGTCTCGAGGCCGGTCGTGCCCATCGGCGCCTGCTCGAACGGCACCTCCTTTTCGTGCCTGGCGTGGGGGGCGTGGTCGGTGGCCACGCAGTCGACCAAGCCCCGGCGCAGGCCATCGACCAGGGCGCTGCGGTCACGCTCGCTCCGCAGCGGGGGGTTCATCTTGAACCGGCTGTCCAGCGTGCGCACGATGTCGTCAGTGAGAGTCAGGTGGTGGGGGCAGACTTCGGCGCTGACGCTGGCGCCGGCCGCCTTGAGCCGCTCGATCGCGGTCAATGACTCCATGCATGAGACGTGCTGGAGGTGGACGCGCCCGTCCTCGTACACGGCCAGCGCGCCGTCTCGCGCCACCATGGTCGACTCCGACACGGACGGGATCCCCGCCAGCCCGAGCCGGGCCGAGACGGCGCCCTCGTGCATCACTCCTTCCCCGGACAGGGCAGGGTCCTCCTCGTGCAGTGCGACCACTCCGCCCGCCAGACGCTGGTACTGAAGCGCCTTTCGCAACATTCCCGCCGAGACGACTGGCTTGCCGTCGTCGGTAAACCCGAGCGCTCCGGCGTCGCGCAGCTCGGCCATCTCGGTTAGCTCCGCTCCCTCCAGACGTCGGGTGATCGAGGCCAGGAAGCCGACGGGGACGCGGGCGGCGGACCGGGCAGTGTCCGTCAGCGAGCGAAGCACCGCCGCGTCGTCGACGGCCGGGACGGTATTGGGCATCGCGACGACGGCACAGAAGCCGCCGGCGGCCGCGGCTGCGGTGCCGCTCTCGATGTCCTCCTTGTATTCCTGGCCCGGCGTCCGTAGGTGCACGTGCGGATCGACAAATCCCGGAAACACGTGCTTGCCGGTCGCGTCTAGGCGCTCCCCCCCATCGGGACGGTCGGGCAGCGACCCGGGCGGCCCCAATTCCGCGATGTGGCCCTCGCGGATCAGGATGTCGCACGGCTCATCGATCTCTTCTCTGGGATCGAGTACGTGCCCCCCTGCGATCAGCAGCTCCGCGGGCACTTGTGGGCGGCTGAAGAGACCGCTCGCTTCGCTCGCTCTAGACCTCACTACGCCACCGCCGCCAGCACCGGCGAGCCCACCAGCAGCTCGTAGAGGACAGCCATCCGCACGGCCACGCCGGCCTTGACCTGGTCGCCGATCAGCGCCTGCGGGGAGTCGATCGCGTCGGCCGACAGCTCAATCCCGCGGTTGACCGGCCCTGGATGCATCAGCAGCTGACCCGGGCGCAGCCGCGACGCGGTGATCTGGTACCGCTGTGCGTACTCCCGCAGCGAGGGCACATACGACTCGTGCATGCGCTCGCGCTGCATCCGCAGCACGTACACCACGTCGGCCTCGTGTCGGCGATCGAGCGTCGCCGTCGCCTCGCAGCCGAGGGCCTCGATCTCACGTGGGATCAGCGTCGGAGGCCCGCACACGGTCACCGACGCCCCCATCCGCTTGAGCGCGAGTATGTTCGATCGCGCGACCCGGGAATGGAGCACGTCGCCCACGATCCAGACACGATCGCCGCCGGGTCATAAGCGGACAGCGTCTGCACCGTGTCCTTCAGGGACTCCCCTTTGTCGATGCTCGAGCCCGCGGAGCGGACGCTGACCACATCGGCGCTGAGGCGCTTGGCAGCGAGCTCGAAGCTGGAGCTGGTGCGCGTGGAGGCTTCGTAGAAGAGGTTGACGACGGTGCGGCCGCGGAGCGCCGGCACCTTCTTGATCTCGCGACCGGCGACCTCGACAAACGACTCGGCGCGGTCCAGGATGCGCTCGATCCCCGCGCGCCCGAGGTCCTCGATCGAGATCAGATGCTTGCCGAGAGAGGCGCTCATGCGGCGACCCGCTTTGGTGGCCCTGTGGCCGGACCGATCGTTACCTCGTCCACCCCGTCGATCTCCTGCACGCGGACGTTGACGCGCTGATCCTGGGACGTCGGCAGGTTCTTGCCTACGTAGTCGGGCCGGATCGGGAGTTCGCGGTGGCCGCGGTCCACCATCACCGCCAGCTGTACACGTGCCGGGCGACCGTAGTCGAAGATCGCATCGATCGCCGCCCGCACCGTCCGCCCCGTGTACAGGACGTCATCGACGATCACGATCGTCCGTCCATCGATCGGGAAGTCGAGGTGGGAGGAGTGGACGATCGGTGACGAGGACCCGCCCGCCCGGATTGAAAGGTCGTCGCGGTAGAACGAGATGTCCACGTCCCCGAGCGGGACGGACGTGTCCAGCAGCTCGCTCGTAATCGCGTGTAGGCGCTGGGCGAGGACGGCGCCGCGCCGATGGATGCCGACCAGCGCGATCGGCCGGGCTCCGTGATGCCCATCTCCTTCCCCGACCGGGTTCTTCTCGACGATCTCGTGGGCGATCCGCACGAGCGTGCGGCGCATGTGATCGCGATCGAGGACGACCGTGCGCTTCTGCAAACCTGCTTGCTCCTTCCAGGCCTCGCCGGACCGGGTTAAAGGGGCTTACGTGGCCTCAGCGTAGCAGCGTGCTCGGCGCCAAACCGATGCCCATCGAGCCGGTACAGGACCTGCCCGACGCCCTGCGCCTCGATACGGCGGTCGTAGGTGAACGCGCACTTCTCCATCACCCGCCGAGAGGCCCAATTGTCGGGCAACGTGTAGGCGACGACGCGCTCCAGCGCCGGACCGTTCAACGAACTTCGTCCGCCACCAGCTCCGCGGCCGAGCGAGCGTCCCAGTGGACCAGCTCGGGCTCGCCCCGCTCCGGGAATGGCAGCTCGATCGAGTCGAAGTCACGTGGCAGCTCCGTTCCCGGGAAAATCGCCCGAGCTTCGTCGCGCAGCAGCCCGACGGGATACCGCGTGGAGTAGTGGGTGAGGGCGAGCATCACGACCTGTGCGTCGCGCGCGATGGCGGCGGCCTGGGCGGCCGTCGAGTGGCCGGTCTCCTCCGCTCGCTCGCGCTCCTCCTCTGCAAAGGTGGCCTCGTGCACGAGCACGTCGGCGCGATGAGCGGCGACCCGCAACGACTCGCACGGGGTCGTGTCGCCCGAGATCACGAGCTTCCGCCCGGCCCGAGGCGGCCCCAGCACCTGCTCCGGCCTGACCCCCTTGACCGTCTCTCCATGCTGCACGCGGCCGAACTCTGGACCTGGGTTCAGCCCCAGCCGCGTCGCGGCCTCGGGATCGAACACCCCAGGCCGCTCGTCCTCGAACAGCACGTAACCGAGCGCGGGCCCCCGGTGCGCGACGGGGAAGGCCGCGATGCTGTATCCGCCTCGAGGCAGGACGTCGCCGGGTTCCAGCTCCACCAGCTCGAGCTCGAACCTGACGCGGCCGGCGGCCCGAAGCGCCAGCGCCAGCAGCTCGCGCAGACCGCGCGGGCCAGAGATCCGAAGCGGTTTCTCGCGCGCGCGCAGATCGAACGTCTTCAGCATGCCGGGCAACCCGAGCCAATGATCGGCGTGGAAGTGGGTCAGAAAGACCTCGGTCAGCTCCATCAGTCCCACAGAGCTGACCAGCTGACGCTGGGTCCCTTCGCCGCAGTCGAACAGGATCCGGTCGGCGCCGCGCCGCACCAGCAGCGCGGGCAGGCCGCGACGAGCAGTGGGAACCGAGCCGGCGGTCCCGGCGAAGAAGACCGAGAAATCCATCGACATCAGTCTGTCAGTCGAGGCCTTCGAAAATGGCGTCAACCCAGCGGGTGAAGTCGTAGTCGACGGCGAGCCTGATGCGGCGGCGTTGGTTGCGGACGCAGCCATTGCGCACTCGTCCGGACCGTCCGTGGAGCCCCAGCAGATAGGGAGCGTTGGTAGATAACTGTCGCGTCGCGACAGTTACGTCCCACAGCCCACCAAGATCCGTCCTCCCGTCCGCACGCAGCCACCGTACAAACCGGTGTCGGACGAACACACGTTCCCCGGGCCGGGCGCTAGGCTTGGATCCGCTTTGCGCCTGTAGCTCAGTGGATAGAGCGCTGCCCTCCGGAGGCAGAGGCCGCAGGTTCGAATCCTGCCGGGCGCGTTCGCCGGGCTCTCCGGCGACGACGACCAGGACATCACCAGCGTTTCTCGGGGCTCATGGCAGCGGCTCACGCGGTTTGACCTTCCCGCGCACCGGGAAGGCGAAGCTCAAAACGACCGTGACCAAGCAGACCCCTACAGTGCGGCTTGAGCTGGAAAGCCGGCCGGAGTCAGTCACATTGGTGCGAGGCATGCTTGTCGGGATCGGGGAGGAACTGGCGCTAGAGGCCGAGTTGCTGGACGACCTGAAGACGGCCGTCAGCGAGGCGTGTAACAACGTGGTTATGCACGCGTACGGTGACCGCGTGGGGCCCATGACCGTCGACTTCGAGCTCGCGGCGGGCCAGATGGAGATAAGCGTCCGCGACCGCGGCGGGGGAATCCGCGGCGTCAGCGCCTCGCACGATCGGATGGGAGTCGGGCTGGCGGTGATCAGTGCGCTTGCCGATCGATCCGAGTTTGTGAACCCGCCAGAAGGTGGGACAGAGGTCCGGATGTCGTTCACAGGTAGAGGGACGAAGCCGGCGCTGGAGCGCGCCGAGGCCCATGACTGGCCGAAGGACCTCGACGGAGATGTGGTCGCGCGGCTTTCGTCGGCTCGGCTGCTGAAGGGCGTTCTCGGTCGACTGGCCCGCGCCATGGCTGCCCAGGCCCACTTCTCGGTAGATCGGGTCTCGGAGCTCTATCCGGTAACCGATGCCCTCGCGGCCCACGCGGAGGCGGCGGCCTCCAGTCATGGGATCGGCTTTGCGATCGTCGCCGGCGACCGCCGGCTCGAGGTGATCATTGGGAAGTTTCGGACCGGGAGCTCCGCGGGTCTGCGGGAGGAGACGGACACGGCGTCGCCCCTCAGGCTGCTAGCCGACGAGGTGAGCGTCGAGATGGACGGAGACTCCGAGCTGCTCCGAGTCGTAGTGGCCGATACGCGCCAGGGGTGAGCGCGCGGGACGTGCGGTAAAGCTGACTTTCAGAACCGAAGCAGCGCGGCGATGCCTCCGAGCGGCCCGAGATCCGGTGTCTCGACCGGGAAGACCTCGGCGTCCTGCTCCAGAGCCGCATGCACCGCTTGCTCCACGAAGCCCTCGCCGGGTTGCTGTCGGTCGTAGAGAAGTGTGCCCACTCGGCGCTCAGTGAGAGCCCGCGACACGTCCTCGGCGCCCGCCGCCGCTCGTTCACCCCTACCCAGTCGAGCCCGAAGCTCCTCGAGCCGCTCGCGGACGATCGCGCCCTGGTGGTCCTCGATCGCTTCCGCAGCGACCGAGCGTACGTCCTCGATCGTCGAGTTCTCCACGTCGAGTGCCAGGTAGCCGACCAGCTGGTCCCGGACATAGGGATGCAACTTCTCTGCGACATGCAAGCGCAGTTCCTCTGGCGCAGCAAGCAGCAGCCCCACGAACCGTTTGCGCTCGAACTGGCGCAAGAGGACCTCGGCCGTGTGGCGGAGATGGGCGTCGACATCGTGCTCCACCGAGCGCTGATAGCGGGCCTGCGACCAACCGCCCTGATCGTGCTGACCGTGAACCGAGTCTCCGAACGACAAGACCTCAATCAGGTTGTTCGCCGAGCCACGCAAAATGCGGGCCAGCCGCCTGTTGACCAGCGCCACGCACCACGGCTCCGGTGGACCGATCTCCACCAGCGG
>VAWT01000146.1 GCA_005883415.1 Actinomycetota bacterium
AGGTGTCGGATTGACGCCAGCCGCTCCCGCCGCTCGAACAACTGCTCGGGACCGGCCAGGGTGGGGACCTCGCCCCCTTGTTCGCCGTCGAGGGCCATATCCAGCGAGACGCAACGCCCGGCACGGGCCTGGAGCTTGAGTGCTTCCCGCACGGCGGTCCTCGCCAGCCAGGAAAGCGCGCTCTCGCGCCTGACGCGGTGGCGATGATCCATCAGCCGTCCCCAGGCGAACTGGCAAGCCTCTTCGACGACCGACTCCGGAACCCGCACGTCAAAGCGCACGATCTGTTCCAGGCGCTCCGACAGATCTCGGTACAGCTCGGCGACCGGCAGCGACGTGTCTGTCATCGGCGTACAGCTGGACTCCCTCACCCGTAGGCCTCCTTCTAATTGAAGCTAATTTGATACGAAACAACCTAGCAAGTATCAAATGGACTTGCTAGGTTCGACTCAATTCAATGGGCTCAGTTAGAACCAGGAGGATCTGAATGGAGAGATCTGTTGTGGCGGGCTTCCTGACTCCCGCCGTAAGCGCACATCCGAATCCGGGCGGGCTGCCAGGCAGCAACGTGCTCCAGCAGCTGGTTGATGGGGCCGAAGCCTGGGCGCTGGCAATCGCGCTGCTCGGAGCGTTCGTGGGCGCGGCGCTGTGGGCGGTCGCCTCCCACTCTCATAATCATCAGTACGCGGCTCGGGGCCGGATGGCTGCGCTCGTGTCGGCGGCCGCGGCGCTCGTGATCGGCGCCGGGCCCGGGCTCGTCAATTTCTTCCAGCACCTGGGGTCGACGGCAAGGTGACAGCCCGTGCGCTCGGGTTGGCGGTGCTGTTGCTCGTCGCCCTCACGCTCGCCACCTGCGCGGACCCTCCCCCGGCGTCCGCCAGCGTCGGCGGGACCGCCTGCAAGGTTGCCGGCGCCGCCGGTGGTGCCGCCGGGAAGGCGTGCGCGGTGCTGAGCGCGTCGAAGACGGCGCTGAGTGCGGGCAAGAAATTGTTCTCGGGTCACGTCGGGAGCGCAATCAAGACGATCTTCGGCGCCGGCGGTGACAGCAGCGCATCGACTGCGTCGACGGCGCTGGGATTAGCGGCGATGGTGGCCTGGGTGGTGGCCGGCGCGCAGTTCTCGATCTCCGAGACGATGAAGGTCCTAGGTCAAACCACCAAGCCCCAGCTCGGCACCACCTGGTTCTCTTCGGCGTACTGGCGAATCGCAGGGATCGCCGCCCTGCTGACGCTCCCGTTTCTGTTCGCCGCGGCGGTCCAGGCGCTTCTTCGCTCGGACCTCGCGCTGCTGACGCGAGCCACGTTCGGGTACCTCCCGCTGGCGATGCTCGCGGTCGGCATCGCGGCGCCGGTGACGATGCTGCTCCTCGCGGCCACCGATCAGTTGTGCGGAGTTGTGTCGTCGGCGGCAGGGGCCGTCGGTCCACGCTTCGACCTGGCACACGTCGGAGGCGTCATAGTCGCCGGGGCCGCCCCCTTCCTCAGGTTCCTCGTCGGAGTGGTGACTACGGCCTGCGCGATCGTGCTGTGGCTCGAGTTGGCTGTACGCGAGGCGGCCGTGTACGTGATTGTGCTGATGCTGCCGCTCGCATTCGCGGCCTTGGTCTGGCCCTCGCGACGACTGTGGGCCGTGCGCTCTGTCGAGTTGCTGGTCGCGTTGATCCTGTCGAAACTGGCGATCGTCGCGGTGCTCGAGCTGGGCGGCGCCGCTCTCGATCAACTCGGACACCACGGCCTGGGAGGGGTCATGGCCGGCCTTTCCGGAACGGCACTGCTGTTGATAGCGGGCCTCTCGCCGTGGGCCGTTCTTCGGCTGGTGCCGATGGCCGAGCTGGCCAGCGGCGCCGTGGACTCCCTACGTGCCAGCGCCGCGGGTAACTATCGCCAGGCCGACGCCGATCGAAAGGGGGCAGAGCACAAGCTCGTGGAGCTCGCGGGCAGTCTCACCGCTTGGATGCGGGCCGAGGCCCACGACGCGGGACTAGCTTCGGCACGCGCGAACGGCGCCGACGACCAGATGCGGCGGATGCAGAAAGCAGGTACCGCGGAACCCAACGGGTCCGTCCCGCGCTCCGGGGCGGGTGGCACCCGCGAGCTTCCGGACGCGCGCGCCGAAGCCGACGAACCGGAAGCTTCCAGCAGCACCAGCGGAGCCGACCACCAGGGTGGTGGCGCCACAGCGCACACTGACGAGCGTCTGTCCGGGCTGGGCCCCATGTTCCAGGCGCCCGACGGTTCGTGGCGACCGCTGACGCTTGGTCCGGACGGAGATTGGCCTCACCCGCAGCTGTGGCCGCCCGATGACGCCGGCGCCGGGTCGACTGAGGAAACCGGCCGCGCGCCGCGGGGCGCGGAGCCCGGCGAGGATCACGACCCGCTCCCACCGCCACAGGAGAAGCCCGAGGGATCCCTGTGAGCAGCAATCGACTGACATACAGGTTCGGCCCCCTGGAGCGACGCGGGATTCTGGGCCCGGTGCGGGCCGGTCAGGCGGCGTCGCTCGCGTTCGGAGCGTTGCTGGCGGTCGGCTCGCTGAACGCCTGCCCGAACGCCACCGGCGCTCTTCTCGCGCTGCTGCTGTTCGGCCTGTTCGTTGCGCTGGCGGTCCTACCCATCCGCGAGCGGACGCTCGAGCAGTGGACGCCGGTGGCGTGCTCGTTCATCCTTCGCGGCCTCGGCGGGCACCAGCGTTGGACCTCAGAAGCCCCTGGCCGCGGGATGAGCGTCCGGCTCGGCCGGCACCGGCTTAGCCGCGGCGGGCGGTCACGCGAGCTCGCCGAGCCTGAGCCCAGCCCGCCGCCCTCATTGCGCGGGGCGAAGATCGTCGAGATCGCCTACCGCGAGCGCCCAATCGGAGCGTTCTGGGAGCAGTCAGGCCGTCTTCTGACCGCCGTGCTCGCTTGCCGGGTGGTGGCGTTCTCCCTGCTGGAAGCGGAGGCGCAGGAGCGGCGGTTGGCTCGTTGGGGACTGGTCCTGTCCGGCTCTGCAAGCACGCCGATCAGGCGGATCCAATGGCTCGAGCGGACAGCGCCGGCGGAGGGGGACGAGCTGGCGCGCTGGCTGCACGACGAGCGCGATCCCTCGATCCCGCTCCGCGGAGCCCCGATGATCGAGTCGTACCTGGAGCTGATCGGCACGACCGCCCGCGTTACCCAGGAGCACGAGATCTTGGTTGCGGTGCAGGTCGACGCCCGCCGTGTCCGTGGCGGTGACGAGCCGTTTCGAGTGCTGGTAGAGCAGACCGAGCGGGTCGCCCAGGGTCTCGAGGCAGCCGAGGTGACGGTGCTCGGCGCGCTCTCCTCGCGGCAGCTAGGCCGCGTCCTGCGAACCGCGTTTGATCCCTACGCGCGCGCCGAGCTTGCCGCGCTCGAGGCCGCGGACCCCGGTCGCGGTGGCCTCGATCGCACGAACGCCTGGCCCCTCGGGGCATCCGAGAGCTGGGACCACTACCGGTGTGACGGATCGATGCACGCGACGTATTGGATCGGCGGCTGGCCGCGCGTCGATGTGTCCCCCATGTTCATGGACGCTCTGCTGGGCCGCTCGAGCGCGGTGCGAACGGTGGCGGTGACCTTTGCGCCGGTCCCGCCGGAGCGCTCGACCCGGGAGGTCGAAGCGGCGATCACTCGCGACCGAGCCGACCGCGAGCTTCGACACCGCTTCGGCCAGCTCGAGACCGCTCGACAGCGGCAGGCACAGGAGTCGACGCTGCGACGGGAATCGGAGCTGGCGGCTGGGCACGGGGAGGTCCGCTTGGCCGGGTTTGTGACCGTCTCTGGCCGCGATCCCGACGACCTTCGACGGGCAAGCTCAGAGGTGCTCGAGCACGCTGCACGCGCGCGGCTCGAGCTATATCGCATGTACGGCCAGCAGGCCGATGCGTTCACCTTCACGTTGCCGCTGTGCCGGGGTCTGAAGTGATCCTGGTTGGGAGCAGCTTCCCCACGTATCTGTGGCACTACCTGGTGGCGCGGTTGATCTACGACCACTTGGGGGTACTGCTGATCGCGGTCGTCATGGTCCTGCTCGTCAGGGCGAGGGGCCGCCGTTGAGCTTGCGAGCGGCCGAGCGCCCGGGGATGCGCGCCACCACGAGACACGCTCAGGCGATCTACCCGTTCATGGCCGCGGGTGGCCTCGGGGGGCGCGGCGTGTTCATCGGACGCGACTCCGGTGGCGGGGCCTTCTGCTACGACCCGTGGGTCCTCTACGGGGAGGGCGGTCTCGACGATCCGAACGTGATCGTGCTCGGGAAGCTGGGGCAAGGCAAGAGCGCTCTCGTCAAGACCTTGTTGTGGCGGATGCTCCTGTTTGGCCGGCGCGCATTCGTGCTCGACGTCAAGCGGGAGTACGGACCCCTGTGTCACTCCGCGGGCGTCAGGCCCATCTCGCTTCAGCCAGGTGGGGGCGTGCGGCTGAACCCGCTGGCATCTCGGCCCGAGGAGCACGCCCAGCTGGAGCTGCTGCGAGCGGTGACGGTGACCGCCCTGGGCGTGCCGCTGACGCAAGTCGAGGCCGCGGCACTGCGGGAGGCGCTTCGCACAGTTCGCACCCGAAGCGCCGGCGAGCCCACCCTGCCGGACATCGCCACGCTGATGTTCGCGCCCGTTTCGGCGATGGCCGAGCGTCTGCGCACTACCACCGAGCGGCTCGCGGCCGACGCCCGTCGCGCGGCGCTGGCGCTCCAGGACCTATGCGAAGGCCCGCTGCGCGGCTTGTTTGACGGCCCGACCACCCCGGGCCTCGACCTCGACGCGAAGCTATTGGTGCTCGATCTGCACGCGGTCCGCGACTCGCCGGCGGTCGGGATCCTGATGGCCTGCGCGACCGCGTGGATGAGCGCCCTGCTCGCGAGGATGTCGGAGCGACCCGGCCGGGAGCGTCTCATCAACGTCGCGGACGAGTCCTGGAAGATCATCCAGCACGCCGGCCTCGGTGAGTGGTTCCAGTCGAACTTCAAGCTGGCTCGTCAGTTCGGCGTGATGAACCTCGTCGTCCTGCACAAGCTGGCCGACCTGCAGGCGGTGGGCGATGCCGGCTCGCGCGCCGCTCGGATCGCCGAGGGCCTGATCGCGGATGCGTCGACCCGGATCGTCTACCACCAGGACGAGAGCCAGGTGCCGCTGACGCGAAGCTTGCTGGGGCTCTCCGAGGCTGAGGCCGGATTGATCTCGATGCTCTCGCCTGGGCAGGCGCTGTGGCGCGTCGGGCCGCGGTCCTTCGTCGTACAGCACTACCGCTCTCAGCTGGAGGCGGAGCTGACCGACACGGACTCGGAAGCACTCAGCTACCCAGCATCGTGGCGCGGCTGCCGGCACGGCTGTCCGATCCATCGCACGCCTGGCCTGGCGCGGTGCGGGCCGACCTTCCCGGGCCATGGGGTTTCTACGCCGCCCTGGCGTTGGTGGCGAGCGGCATCGCACTGCCTGGGTTCTTCCTCACGCGTGCTAGAAGCCTTCAGCGACCCGCACCCGGCGCGAGCTGGGCGCGGCGGGGTGACCTGCGGGCGCTACACGGTCGCCGATTGGCTCGTCACAAGAGCAGGCTGGCGCTGGGACGCCACCATGGGCGCCTGCTTCGGGCGGAGGATCGTCATGCGCTCGTTGCCTTCGGTCCGCCCCAGTCGGGGAAGTCCTCTGGGCTAGCCATACCAGCGCTGCTCGAGTGGGAAGGTCCGGTGGTCGCATCGTCGATCAAGACCGACCTCCTAGTTGCGACCTTGACGCGTCGGCGGTCGCTTGGAGACGTGT
>VAWT01000172.1 GCA_005883415.1 Actinomycetota bacterium
CGGGCCCTGGCTGGCGATCCCACGCGGGTGTTCTCGCGCGAGGAGCTACTGCGGGGAGTGTGGGGCTTCCGGTCGATGGGAATGACCCGCACGCTCGACTCGCACGCTTCCCGGTTGCGTAAGAAGCTGGCCCGGGACGGCGACAAGTTCATCGTCAACGTGTGGGGGGTGGGCTACCGCCTCCTGGACGGGACGATCACCTGATGCTTATGGCGGTGGCAGGCGTCGGGTGGTTTCTGGCTGTCGTGGTAGGCCTGTTCGTCCTCGGGCTGCGCCGTCGGCTCGCAGAGCGGATGGAGCTCGTCGCGCGGGCATCCCACGAGCTGCGTGGATCGATAACCGCTGCCCGCCTCGGAGTGAGGCCCGGCGAACCCTCAGCCGCCCGGCTGCGTGCGCTCGACCTCGAGCTTGGACGGGCATCGGCGGCGGTCGAGGACCTTATCGGGTCCTGCCCTGGTCGTCCGGTTGCGCGGGAGCTCGAGCTGCTCGATGTCGCGCAGCTGCTCGCGGACTCCGTCGAGGCGTGGCGGCCCGTCGCCGATGAGGAGGGCGCAGTCTTGAAGCTGGGCTGGTCGGGCGAGTCAGCCTTCGTGCTCGGCGATCGCTACAGGCTCGCGCAGGCGACCGGGAATCTGATCGCAAATGCGATCGAGCATGGCGAAGGCGAAATCCAGGTCCTCGGACGGCTTGACGGCTTGAGCGTCCGCGTGGAGGTCGTTGATTGCGGTCCGGGTGTCCCGGCTGCCGTGAGCGCGCTCGCCAGCGAAGCACGTGGAGGAAAGGGAAGGCGCGGCCGAGGTCTGGCGATCGCATCGGCCATCGCCCGGGACCACGGCGGCCGCCTCGCGGCTGCCCCCCGCGAGCGCGGTGGTCGGCTGGTGCTCGAACTGCCGGCCGCTCGTGCACAGGGCGTCGCAGCGGGATCGCCGCTGGTCACGAATACTCGCTAGACCGCAGCCTAAGCAGACGCGCCGGACGGAACGGCGCTCACGGTGCAATCCGGCACCCGGGCGCGCGAGCTGCACGAGAACGTGCAGCTCGGGGGGCGCGCCCCTTGCCTTTGTGTCCCACCGGGAATCGCCCGCAGCCGCGGGGAATTCGCCGTCCGTAGGCGCGCAGGCGACATGAAGTGGGTGGCGGAGTGAGAAAAGGGTTGCATTGTGGGACGAAGTGGGTTATGGTGGGCGACGCATGCGGAACCCGGGTGGCAGGGCTCCTCCCACCCGGCCACCCGGGTTCGGAATTCGCTCAAGCCGCATGAAATCCCTTGACCTTCCGCGGAACCTTCGAACACGCGCTCGACGCGAAGCACCGGCTGACGGTTCCCGCCAAGTTCCGAGCCGCGCTCGCCGGGGGCGTGGTCGTGGCGCTCTCGCCCGAGACCGAGCCGGGCACCCCACGTACGATCGCGCTCTGGACGCCGGAGGGGTACGACAGCTACACGGCGGCGGCCCTGGCCGGTGCGAACCCCCTCTCCGCGCGGGCGCGCGATCTAAAGCGCATGCTGTTCAACAACTCCTGGGAGCTCGAGCTCGACTCCGCCAATCGGGTGATGATCCCGGCACCCGGGATGCAGTACGCGGCGCTGTCCAAGGAGGTCGTCATCACGGGCTCGGGCGAGTGCCTCGAGGTCTGGGATCGAGGGGCTTATGCGGCCTATAACGAGGGCGCCCTGGCCCGGTACCCCGACATCGCAGCGAGCTTTGCTGACACTACTTGACATGACCCAGACGCACGTTCCGGTGCTCGCGGGCGAGCTGATCGCCCTGCTCGACCCCAAGCCGGGCGACGTCGCCGTCGACTGCACGGTCGGCGGTGGGGGACACGCCCGGCTGATCGGAGAGCGAATCGGCCCGACCGGGTTGCTGGTCGGGGTCGACCGGGATCCGGCGGCCGAGGAACGATTCGCCGAGCTTGCGGCGGAGGTTCCCTGCCGAACTCGGTTCATCGCCTCGGACTTCGCGACGGCGCTGTCGCAGCTGCGCGACGAGAGCTTCGAAGCGGATCTCATCTACCTCGACCTAGGCATGTCCTCGATGCAGGTCGACACCTGGGCGCGCGGATTCTCGTACACCTACGACGCGCCCCTGGACATGCGGATGGATCCCGAGCAGGAGCTGAGCGCGCGGGAAATCGTGAACGAGTGGGACGAGCGGCGGCTGGCCCGGCTGCTGCGCGAGTACGGAGAGGAGCGCTACTCGCACCAGATCGCCCGGGCGATCGTCCGTGCCCGCAGGCGGGAGGAGCTCAACTCCACCCAGCAGCTCGTCGAGGCGATCAAGTCGGCAGTCCCGATTCCGGCTCAGTTTGGGTCCGGGCATCCTGCTCGCCGCACCTTCCAGGCGCTGCGGATCACGGTCAACGACGAGCTCACCCAGCTGGACGAAGCCCTGCCGGCGGCGTGGGACTTGCTCAGACCCGAGGGTCGATTCGCGGCGATCTCGTTCCACTCGCTCGAGGACCGGCGCGTCAAGCGATTCCTGGCCGACCGGGCCCGCGGTTGCATCTGTCCGCCGGAGCTTCCGGTCTGCGTCTGCGGCCGCGTCCCCGAGGCGGAGCTCCTGACCCGTCGGGCGGTCGCGCCCACGCCCGGAGAAGTGGCCACCAACCCGCGCTCGAAGTCTGCCCATCTGCGTGCGGCTCGCAAGCTTGGAGGCGATCAATGACGCCACCGGCAGCGACGGCGGCGGGCGCACGCACGAAGAACCGCGCCACCCATCGGCCACCGACGAGGCGGGTTCCCCGACGAGTGTCGGTCCCGGCCGCGCCCCGGCGTGTGTCAGGTCCTCTGCGGGCGCGCCCGGCACGCGCTCGGCTGGTGCCATTACGCGAGCGAATCGCCGAGCTCATCCGGTCGCTACCGGACCGCGCGCTGCTCGACCGCATCGTCCGCGGACGAGCCTGGATCCCGCTGCTCGGCGTAATGCTCGCGGGGATCGTCGCCATGCAGGTCGAGCTGCTGAAGCTGAACGCGAGCATCGGCCGCTCGATCGAGCTCGGGACAGCCCTGCAAAGCCGCAACGACACACTGCGGGCGAGCGTCTCCTCGCTATCTGATGCGCAGCGGATCGAGCGGCTGGCAACAGGCATGGGGATGGTCATGGCGGGCCCCACCTCAGTGCAGTTCCTGGACGCGCGGAACGCGAACCCGGCCAAGGCGGCGGCGGGCATCCGCTCGCCCGACCCCACGTCCTTCCAGTCGGCCCTACAGGCCATGCTGACTAGCGCGACCCAGAGCAGCGCAGCACCGGGCACCACGAGCGGGGCGCCCGCCGCCTCGCCTCAGGCGACGGCTCCCACTAGCGGCGGGCCGACCCAAGCTCCCACGGCCGCCACTACGGCCCCGACCGCAGCCGCCCCTGCCACCTCGACCGCCCCCACCACGCCCACCACCTCCGTAACCCCCACCGGGGCCGCCGCCGCACCCATCGGCCGCCCCGTCACTCCGACCGGCGGCGCGACGGGACCGACCGGTGCCGTGGCGCCGACTGGCGGCGCCGCCGGCGGGACTTCTGGCGGCCAGAGCCTCCGGGGAAACGGGTGACCCTTGTTGACCGCCGCATCGGGATCCTCTTTCTGGCGTTCGCCGGCCTGCTTGGGTTCGCGGCCATCCGCGCCGTAGAGCTGGGAACGCTCAAGGCGGGGTCGCTGCGCAGCGCAGCCAAGACTCAGCAAGTGCAGACGGTCACGGTGCCCGCGCCGCGGGGCACGATTACCGATCGGAGCGGTGTCCAGCTGGCGATCACGGAATCTGCCGATGACGTGGCCGCCGATCCGCTGCTCATCCGGAAAGGACACCCGGCAGGTGCGGCACAAAAGCTGGCGCCGCTGTTGGGGAAGCCGTCAGCCACCGTCGAGGCGCAGATAACCAAGCCCCACACCGGCTTCGTCTACCTCGCGCACCTACTCCCGGGCGATGTCGCCCGACAGATCGCGGCATTGCGCATCAATGGGATAACGCTGATCCCGCAGATCAAGCGCGTCTATCCCCGTGGAGGCCTGGCGTCCCAGGTATTGGGCACCGTGGAGTGGAACGGGAAGGGCGCGAGCGGCATCGAGTACCGCTACGACAGCGTGCTCCGCGGTAAGGACGGAGTGCGCAAGATCGTCAACGCGGGCAACGGGCAGGCGATCTCGATCGATGAGCAGCGGCCGACGGAGTCCGGCAGGACCGTTCAGCTGACGATCGACACGCCACTGCAGGATGAGGTCGAGCAGGTGCTCGCCGGCGTGGGGAGCCAGTACCAGCCGAAGGGCGCTACGGCGATCGTGATGGACCCGCACAGCGGCGCGATCCTGGCGCTCGCAAACTGGCCGAAGGCCAACCCCGACAACCCGGCCGGAGCCTCGCCGAAGGCGTTCGAGGACCAGGCCGTCGGGTTGAACTACGAGCCCGGGTCGACCTTCAAGGCCTTCACAGTGGCCGGTGCGCTACAGGACGGGCTCGTGACTCCGTCGACCACGATCGGCATCCCGTCGCAACTGATGGTGGCTGATCGAGTCATTCACGACGCAGAGGGTCACGGCGACGAGGCCCTCTCCGTTGCGGAGATCCTAAAGGTCTCGAGCAACATCGGGGCCGATGAGATAGGCGCCAAGCTCGGCCCGCAGCGGTTCGACGGGTGGGTGCACCGCTTTGGCTTCGGTACTCCCTCAGGGGTCGATCTGCCGGGTGAAGGCAGAGGGATAGTTCCCCGTTGGTGGCAGTACTCCGGTTCGTCGATGGCGAACCTCCCGTTCGGACAGGGCGAGTCGGTGACGCCGATGCAGATGATCGCTGCCTACTCGGCGATCGCCAACGGGGGCGTTCTGCGCGCCCCGCATATCGTGCAGTCGGCCGACGGCCGGCCGACGGCCGAGCCTCGAGGGCACCGGATCATTTCGCCGAAGGTCTCGGAGGAGCTCCGCGACATGCTCCGCGGCGTTCTGGCCGACGGAGGGACGGCATCGGGCGCCGCGATCCGGGGCTACGACCTGTCGGGAAAGACCGGCACCGCAAACATCGCCATCAACGGCCGGTACTCCGACAGCGCCTTCGTCGCCTCGTTCATCGGTTTCGTGCCCGCCAGCAACCCACGCCTGGTGGTTGCCGTCGTCGTCGACCAGCCGCAGGGCAGCATCTACGGCGGCTCGGTAGCGGCACCCGCCTTCCAGAAGATCGTCGGCTGGGCGGTGCCGTACCTCGGAATCAACCCCCGCTAGCAGGCCCTAGGTCGGGAAGCGCCGCCGCAGCGCCCCCAAGCGCCTGTCCCATTGTCCGCCGACGTCCGCCATCCACGACACGGCATCTGAGAGCGGCTCGGGGGTGACGTGGTATCGGACTTCGCGCCCCGCCCGTGCGCGATCCACCAGACCGGCGTCCGCCAGCGCCGTCAGATGCTTAACCACCGCCTGGCGCGAGATCGGCATCGCGGAGGCAAGCTCGGTGGCGGTGGCCTCCGGCCGCTCGGCGATCGTCTGAAGCAGCTCCCGGCGCGTCGGGTCCGAGAGCACGCCGAACACGGCTCCCGCGCGGTTTGGTGCGCTGGGCACGATCAGGCGGCGACCAGCGCCGGCCCGAACGACGCGCCGCCCGTGCGGCCGAGGGGGGTCCCGACCAGATCGAGAACATCAAGGGGCCGGGACTCCACCACCCGCAGCTGGGTGCCGCCGTCGTCGTCCGGCTCGAGAGTCAGCTCCACCCGCGTCGCGGGCTCGTCGTCAAGTGTCCACCAGAACGCGAGCCGCGAAGGCGCCACCGCCTCCTCGACCCAACCGGTCTTGCTCGACTGCCGTGAGCGGAAGTGGGCATCGCCTCCGGGCCGAAGGTCGAGGCGCACCTCCTCGGCAAGCCAGCCGTCGGCTGTCACGACGTCCCACACCGTCTCGGGGGGCGCGGGGACCGAGAGGATGCGTTCGATGCGGTCTGCCATGGGATACCTCCAAGTGCAACCATTCGGTTGCGCTTCTGCTATCTTGCTGTGCAACTGAGCAGTTGCACTATACAGGAGGAACCATGCCCCTGATCCCGATGGTCGTAGAGCAGACAGCTCGCGGCGAGCGCTCGTTTGACATCTACTCCCGGTTGCTCAACGACCGCGTGGTGTTCTTGGGAGGCCAGGTGGACGAGGAGACGGCCAACTTGATCGTCGCGCAGCTCGTTCACCTGGAATCAGACGATCCCGAGAAGGACATCCACCTCTACATAAATTCTCCGGGCGGGTCGGTCTACGCCGGACTCGCCATATACGACGCGATGCAGTTCATCCGCCCCGACGTACAGACGATCTGCTACGGGATCGCGATGTCGATGGGCTCCCTGCTGCTGGCGGGAGGAGCGAAGGGCAAGCGTATGGCGCTGCCCAACTCCAGGATCTTGATCCACCAGGCCTCCGGCGGCTTCGAAGGGCAGGCGAGCGACATCGAGATACACGCCCGCGAAGTGCTGGCGCTACGGGCTCGAATCGACGAGATCTACGCCAAGCACACCGAACAGTCGATCGAGCGGGTCCACGCCGACATGGAACGCGACCGCTTCTTCACGGGGGAGGAGGCTGTCGCCTACGGTCTCGTGGATCGCGTCCTCGAGCAGCGCGAGGTCACCTCGAGGAACCGCGGATTCGGAAACGGCTCCGGCTGACCCCCCGATTAGACTCGGGCGGCGATGCGCCTCCATGAGGTGATGCCGGACGCGCCCGCCGAGGCGAGGGAGCTCGATGTCACCGGTCTCGCTTACGACACCCGACAGGTAGCTTCCGGCACGCTTTTCTTCTGCGTCCCGGGGTTCACGCGTGACGGCCACGACTTCGCGTCGGAAGCCATCGCGCGTGGCGCGGGGGCTCTGGTCGTTCAGCGGCCGCTCGCGCTCGGGGTACCCGAGGTCCTGGTGGGAGACGTCCGCGCCGCGATGGCACCGGCTGCGGCCGCCTTCTATGCCGATCCGACCAGAGAACTGATAACCGCGGGTGTCACCGGCACCAACGGCAAGACGACCACCGCATTCTTGCTACGCACGTTGCTCGAGGCCGGCGGCCGCCAGACCGGGCTGCTGGGCACGGTCTTGAGCGTGATCGGGGGCGTCGAGCACGAGGTTGTGCGCACCACGCCGGAGGCGATCGACCTGCAGCGAACCTTCCGGGGGATGCTGGACGCAGGCGATTCGGCCGTGTCCATGGAGGTCTCATCCCATGCGCTCAAGCTCCACCGGGCGGACGCGATCCACTTCGATGTCGCGATCTTCACCAACCTGACCCAGGATCACCTCGACTTCCACGGCACGATGGACGACTACTTCGCATCCAAGCGGCGCCTCTTCACCCACTCCGTACCGGGCGCGGCAGTGCTCAACGTCGACGATCCCTACGGGCGGCAGCTCGCTGGTGACGTGAACGATCCGATTACGTTCGCGCTCGAGCGCGATGCGACCTATCGGGGCACGGATGTGCAGACCGAGCTCCGAGGCTCGCGGCTAACCGTGGTGGGCCCCGGCGACGAGGTGGAGCTCTCGTCGCCGCTCCGGGGGCGATTCAACGTCTACAACGTGCTTGGCTCGTTCGCCGCCGCGCGGGCGCTGGGCGTGGCAGCCGACACCATCGCGCGCGCGATTGCGAATGCGGGCCAAGTTCCGGGGCGCTTTCAGCCGGTCGACGAGGGCCAGGACTTCGCCGTCCTCGTCGACTATGCGCACACGCCGGACTCGCTCGAGAACGTCCTGCGGGCGGCGCGCTCACTGACGGCGGGCCGAGTTCACGTCGTCTTTGGCTGCGGAGGGGATCGCGACCGCGGCAAGCGACCGCTGATGGGGGAGATCGCCCGGCGACTCGCGGACCGGGTGATCGTCACCTCCGACAATCCGCGCTCGGAAGATCCCGAGGCGATCATCGACGAGATCCTGGCCGGAGCGGGCACAGACGTTCGGCACACCGCCGACCGGCGCGCGGCGATCGCAGAGGCGATCGCGGGGGCCGGGGCCGGCGATGTCGTCCTGATCGCCGGCAAGGGCCACGAGCAGGGCCAGGAGTTCGCCGGCGGACGCAAGCTTCCCTTCGACGACTGTGCCGTGGCGCGAGAGGTGCTGCGCGGGGTCGTCCCCACACCGTCCACGTGAGGGCTTGGACTCCCGACCGGCTCGCCGCGGCTGCGGGCGCCCGGCTGGTCGGGCCGCCGGCGGCGACAGCGGGCCCGGAGCGGGTGACGATCGACTCGCGTGATGCCGGTCCTGGCGCGCTGTTCGTCGGGCTGCCAGGGGAGCGGGTGGACGGGGGCAGGTTCGCGCCCCAGGCGCTAGCAGCCGGGGCTTGGGGGGTGCTCGTCGCCGAGGAGCACGCGGAAGCCGCCCGCTGCGCGGTGCCCGGTGTCCTCCTGGCTGCCGAGCGGCCGCTCGAAGCCCTCCAGCGGCTGGCGAGCGCGTGGCGGGCGGAGCTCGACGCGACGGTGATCGGCATCACGGGCTCGACGGGCAAGACGACCACCAAGGACATCCTGCTGGCGCTGCTGGCCCCCGCGCGGCGGACGGTCGCCTCCCGCGCGAACTTCAACACCGAGATCGGACTGCCGCTGGAGATCCTGGCCGCCCCGGCGGAGACCGAGGTGCTGGTGCTGGAGCACGCGATGCGCGGAGCGGGCCAGATCGCGGAGCTGGCGGCGATCTCCCGTCCGGATATCGCCCTGGTTGTCAATGTGGGCCCTGTCCACTTGGAGCTGCTGGGATCGATCGAGGGGATCGCGGCCGCGAAGGCCGAGCTCATTCAGGCACTGGAGCCTGGCGGCGTCGCGGTGGTGCCGGCCGGCGAGCGACTGCTCGATCCCTACCTGCGGGACGAGATCGAGGTGATCACCTTTGGGGCGGGCGGCGATGTGAGGCTCGTCTCCTCCGAGGACGAGCGCGTCGAGGTCGACCTCGCCGGCCGTGCAGTGGAGCTTGAAGTGCCGTTCAGCCAGGCCCACCTGCGCGAGAACCTGCTGGCCGCGGTGGCCGCGGCCAGCGCGGCTGGCGTGACGCCGGGTGGCCGGGTCGAGGTAGCTTTCTCGCCCTCCCGCGGCCAACGCGTGGTGCTGCCGTCGGGCGTCACGTTGATCGACGACTGCTACAACGCCAACCCCATGTCGATGCGAGCAGCCCTCGACGACCTGATCGAGACGGCCAAACGGGCCGACGGATCGCGCAGCGTGGCAGTGCTCGGGGACATGCTCGAGCTGGGACCCGCGGAGCAGGATTTCCACCGTGAAATCGGCGATCACGCGGACGCGGTCGGCGTTGATGTGCTCGTGACGGTGGGGCCGCTGGCCGCCGCGATCGGCGAGCGCTTCGGGGGCGAGGCCTACGCTGTCGCGGATGCGGGCGAGGCGGCCGCGGTCGTTGGTGAGCTGCTCGAACCCGAGGACGTGATCCTCGTGAAGGCCTCGCGCGGGGTGGGGCTTGAGCTCGTGTCGCAGTCGCTGATCGAGAGCGAGGCCTGATGGCCATCCTCGCCGCCTCCGCGGGCTCGATCTCCGGGCGGGTGCTCATCGCTGGCACCGCATCGCTGCTGATGTGCCTGTTCCTGTCGCCAAAGTTCATCGAGTTTCTTCGCGAGCGGGAATTCGGCCAGAACATCCGGGAGGAGGGCCCGGAGGGGCACAAGCAGAAGGCGGGCACGCCGACGATGGGCGGGATCATCATCGTCACCGCGATCACGATCCCCTTCCTCGTCCTCTCGAGGCGCGACTGGCCCTCGATGGCCGTGTTCGGCGTGACCGTCGGCTGCGCGCTGCTGGGATTCGTCGACGACTACACGAAGGTCGTCAAACGGCGCTCGCTCGGTCTGCGCGCCAGGACCAAGCTCGTGGTCACGGTGGCGATATCCGTCGGGCTCTGGTGGGTGGCAACCCAGAAGCTGCACCTGCCTGAAGCCGTTCGTCCCCGATTCGTGGACGTCAACATCGACCTGGGGCCGGCGTATCTCGTGTTCATCTACTTCGTCGTCGCCGGCACGACGACCGCCGTCAACTTCGCCGACGGACTCGATGGGCTGGCAGCCGGCTGCGCCGCGATCGTCCTGCTGGCCTACATCGGGATCACGTTCATCACCAGCGGCGACAGCAACCTGACGCTGCTCTCCGGGTGCCTGGTCGGCGCCTGCATCGGCTTTCTGTGGTTCAACAGCTTTCCGGCCAGCATCTTCATGGGTGACACCGGCTCGCTGGGATTGGGCGGGGCGATCGCGGGCCTTGCGGTGATAACCCAGACCGAGGTGATCCTGCTTCTGCTTGCGGGAGTGTTCGTGGTCGAGGTCCTGTCGGTGATGATTCAGGTGGTCTCCTTCCAGATGTTCCGCAAGCGCGTGTTTCTGATGACCCCGATCCACCACCACTTCGAGCTCCAGGGCTGGTCGGAGACGAAGATCATTCTGCGTTTCTGGATCGTCGCGGCTGCGTTCGCGGCGATCGGCTTCACGGTGTACCAGCTGAGCATCAAGTGAAGCCTCGCCCGCCGCTGCCCGGCGGTCCCTACCTGGTTGTAGGCCTAGCTCGCTCGGGCGCCTCAGCGGCGCTCGCACTGCGTGCCCGCGGAGAGGAGGTGATCGGATGCGATGCGGGCGCGCCCGAGGAAGAGCGCCTCAGGCAGGCGGCGGGGAGGCTTTCCCAGGCGGGTGTCGAAGTCCACCTGGATGCGTCAGGCGACGTTCTTGCCGCCCGCGCCCGGACGCTCATCAAGAGCCCGGGCGTTTCCGGAAATGCGCCAGCGATTCAAGCGGCACGTGAGCGTGGCCTGGCCGTCCTGGGGGAGCTCGAGCTCGCCTGGAGGCTGTTGCCCAACGAGTTCATCGCGGTGACCGGAACCAACGGCAAGACGACCACGACCGAGTGGATCGGCCACATCCACCGCGAGGCCGGTGCACCGGTTGCCGTGGCGGGCAACGTGGGCACGGCCGCCAGCTCGCTGGTCGGCAGCCTGGACCCGGGCCACACGGTGGTATGCGAGGCGTCCTCCTTCCAGCTCGAGGACACGGAGGATTTCTCGCCCGAGGCCGCCGTCCTCCTCAACCTGGCCCCGGACCACCTCGACCGCCACGCCAGCTACGAGCAGTACGTGGCGGCAAAGCTGAAGGTGTTCTCAAACCAGGACCGCGACGACGTCGCGGTGGTGCCCGTCGATCTCGGGATCGAGGAGCTTCCGGGCAGCGCGCGGCGTGTGCCGTTCGGGGCCGAGCTCGCATCGGAGCTCGAGCCACTGCTGGCCCTGGACGAGATCTCACTGCCCGGAGAGCACAACCGGCAGAACGCGATGGCCGCCGCGGCCGTCTGCCTGGCGCGGGGGCTCGATCTCGAGGCGGTCGCGGCCGGCCTGCGCACCTTCAAGGGCGTCGCCCACCGCCTGGAGCTGGTCGCCGTGCGGGATGGCGTCTCCTACGTCAACGACTCCAAAGCGACGAACGTGGCCTCGACCGTGGTCGGGCTGAGGGCGTACGGCGATGGAATTCACCTGATCGCCGGTGGGCGTGGGAAGTTGCAGGACTTCGCCCCCCTGGCGCCGCTGGTCGCGGAGCGCTGCCGGGCCGTGTATCTGATTGGCGAGGCGGCAGGGGAGCTGGCGGACGCGCTGAAGGACACAGCTGTGCCGCTTCATGTCATGCACGAGCTCGAGGAGGCGCTCTCAGGCGCCCGTGCAGCTGCACAGGCGGGGGAGGTCGTGCTGTTCTCACCGGCCTGCGCCAGCTATGACCAGTACCCGGACTTCGAGGCCCGGGGAGAGCACTTCCGCTCCTTAGTGGAGGGCGCCTGATGGCGAGCGCGGCGGCCGCCCCTGACCGTCGACCGAGTGCGAAAGGAGGCTCGTTCGCGCGGCGACAGCAGGCCAAGCCCCGCCCGCGCCGGGTTGCGCCTCCCCTCGAGCATCGGATCCTGGTGACTGCCACGCTGTGCCTGCTGGCGTTCGGCGCGGTCATGGTCTACAGCGCGTCCTCGCCCTCGGGCGTGATCGCCGGCAGCGGCTTGGGCACCGGAGAATTTGTCCGCTACCTCATCTTCGGCGGGCTGGGTCTCGTCTGTATGCAGGTGTTGGCACGCGGCGGCCTGGGCCTGCTCAACCCGCGCGTGGTGAAGCTGATGCTGATCGGGTCGGTTGCGCTGCTGCTCCTGGTCCTGGCGCCGGGGTTCGGCATCAACGTAAATGGCGCCCGGCGCTGGTTCGCGGCGGGCCCGGTGCAGTTTCAGCCATCGGAGCTACTGAAGCTCTCGCTGGTCCTCTATGTCGCGCACTTCCTGGCCAAGAATCCCAACCGGCTCGGGGGTCGCGGTGGCCGCGCCCGCCTGGTCCCGTTGATCACCCCGATCGCGATCGCGGCTGGTCCCGGCTGCCTGCTGATCATGGTCGAACCCGACATGGGCACGACGCTCGTGATCGCGTTCACGATCGCGGCCCTGCTGATCGCGGCCGGCATACCGCTGCGCCAGCTGGCGCTGATCGGCGTGATCGCCGCCGGGATCGTGGTCCTGTTCGTGCTCGCCCAGCCCTACCAGCGCGCCCGCCTGACGTCGTTCCTCCATCCTTGGGCTTCAAAGTCGACGGCTGGATTTCAGGCCGTCCAAGGTCAAATTGCGCTCGGCTCTGGCGGCTTGTTCGGCGTGGGCCTGGGCCGCTCGGTACAGAAGGTCTTCTACCTGCCCGAGGCTCAGACCGACTTCATCCTGGCCGTGGTCGGCGAGGAGCTGGGCGTGATGGGGATCGGCCTGGTCGTCGTTCTGTACGGCATGATCGGCTACGCGGGGCTGCGCGCCGCGCGCCGGGCAGATGACCGGTATGCCAAGCTCCTCGCGACCGGACTGACCTCGCTGATCCTGTGCCAGGGCATTCTCAACATCTTCGTGGTACTCGGCATCGCGCCCCTGACGGGGGTGCCGTTGCCGTTCATCTCCTACGCCCCGACGAACCTGTGCGTGCTGCTTGCTGCCGTCGGATTGCTTCTGGCAATCGCGCGGCCGGGGGCCAGACGGCTTCAGGCGGTCGAGGCGCCGCGGGGTGACGCAACCGCGGATCGTGATCGCCGCCGGCGGGACCGCGGGGCACGTCGTGCCGGCGCTGGCCGTCGCCGACGCGCTGAAAACTGAGGGGGCGCAGGTGGCGTTCGTAGGGGGTGAGCGGGCCGAGGCCGAGCTTGTGCCTGCCGCGGGTTACGAGCTGCACAGGCTGGACGTAGCTCCGCTGCCACGCCGTCGACCGGTCGCCGCCGCGCGCGCCGCCTTGACCGACGCTCGCGCCGTGCGCGCCGCGAGCGCGCTGCTCCGGAGGATCGGGGCGGACGTGGCGCTGGGCGCGGGCGGTTACGTGGCGGCGCCACTCGGGGTGGCCGCCACGA
>VAWT01000147.1 GCA_005883415.1 Actinomycetota bacterium
TTCTCTTCCTTAGGCATGCGTCGGGCGCGAACGCTAGCAGTCGGATGTCGCCCCACCGCAAGCGCGGGGTCACGAGTTAGCGCGTCTTTTTCCCGCCGCCGCCGCCCCCGCGTCCGGTGCCGAAGCCGGTCGGCGGGGCGACGCCGGTCCTGGGGGTCGGGACCCGGACCTGCGGGGGTCCCTGCGGCGGCTGCGAATAAAGCTGCGGGTTGTAGTACGGGTTCACAGCGCCGCCGCCGGTGCCGTTGCCGGTGCCATTGCCGTTGCCGTTGCCGTTGCCGTTTCCGGCGTTCTGGCCAGACCCCCCCGAGTGCGGCCCGGTGAAGGCTGTGCCCTGCCACTGGCTGGACGGCTGGGACCAGTCGCCGCAGTATCCGTTTGATGCCGACGACATGTAGTCGTGCCAGATCGGGGCCGCCAGGGTGCCGCCGAAGCCATTGTCCATCGGGGTGTTGGCGTTCGGGAAGCCGACCCATACGGCGGTCGAGAGCTGCGGCGTGAACCCCACGAACCACGCGTTCTCCAGGTTCTCGGCGGTTCCGGTCTTGCCGGCGGCCGGGCATCCGTAGTTGGCCGCGGTGCCGGTTCCACCCGAGTTGGTGATCACCTGCTTGAGCACGCTGATGGCCTCGTACGCCTCGGCGGAGCTGAACACCTGCTTCTTGGGCGGAGTGCCCATGTTGACGACGCTGCCGTCGGGGAATGCGACCTTGTCGACCGCTGTCGGGGGGATGTGCCAGCCGCCGTTGGCGATCGTGGCGTAGGCATCTGCCATCTCCAGCGGCGTCACGCCTTGGGTGAGGCCGCCGATCACCTCGGCCGGGTTGCCGTCAAGCTTGGTCGTGATTCCCATCGCGTGCGCCGTGGCGTCGACTTTGTTCATGCCCAGATCGACGCCCAGCTGGGCGAACACGGTGTTGTCCGAGACGATCGTGGCGTGGGTGACGTCGATGTTGCCTTGGTAGGTCTGCTCGGCGGTATGCACGCTGTAGGTCGGGTAGCCCGGCAGCCAACCCTGGGCAAGGAAGTGCGAGTTGTAGAAGGTTTGGTTGGGGTCCCCGTCGTAGTCATGGATCAGGGTCATCAGCGCGTAAACCTTGAACGACGAGCCCGGCTGCCGCTGACCTTCGGTGGCGTAGTCGAAGCTGGATTGGCTGTAGTCAGAGGTGTTGGCGATCGCCAGTACGTGGCCGTTCGTGGGATCGATTGATACGAGCGCGGCGGCCGGGTTCCCACTTCCTCCCTCGTGGGAGAGCACCGCCGACTGCGCCTGCTGCTGATCTTGGAGATTGATCGTCGTGTGGATCTTCAGGCCGCCCTGGTCGACCTTCGGGCAACTGGCGGTAAACGGCCGGCCGGGGCAGAAGCGCTCGTGCAGCTGCTGGACAACGTAATCGAATGCGTAGGGCTGGCGGCGTTCCTCATAGGCTGCGTTGCGCTTGATCCCCAGCGGCTCCTTGGAGGCGACGTCCGCCTGGGACTGGGTGATGTATCCGGACTTGACCATCGCCTGGAGGACATCGCTCCGACGCTTCGTGGCGAGCTTCGACGTGATGAACGGGTTGTATTCGGATGGCGCCTGTGGCATCCCCGCGAGCAGCGCCGACTGCGCCAGGTCGAGCTGCGATACCGGCTTGTCGAAGAAGATCTGCGAAGCGGCGCCGACGCCATAGGCGGTCTGACCGCCGACAGTGCCGTAGGGGACGTCATTGAGGTACTGGTCGAGGATCCAGTCCTTGCTGTGGGCCTTCTCGAGCTGCTGAGCCAGCTTGGCCTGGATGATCTTGTAGCGAAGATCGCGCTGGTGGTGGGGGAGGTACAGCTGGTTGGCCAGCTGCATCGTCAGCGTCGAGGCCCCCTGGAGCGTCGAGCCGCCGTTGAACACGTCCCTGACCGCTGCCCGGAGGATGCCCTGGTAGTCAAGCGCCCCGTGTTGGAAGAAGCGGCGATCCTCGATCGCCACAGTTGCGTGCTTCAGCGCGGTCGGGATCTGGGTTCCCGGCACCGGGGTGCGCAGAAGGGTCGAGTGGATGAAGCCGAGGGACGAGCCGTCGGATGCGAACACCTGGGAGTTCCCGCCCGGCACCTCGGGACTCCGCTGATTGAGGTTCGGAGCGGAGTCCGCCACGGCTGCCACCCAGCCGGCGATCGCCAGCCCGCCCAGGACTAGCGTCGAGACTCCGATCAGCACCGTCATCACGAGCACCCGCTTGACGGGATGTCGGCGGTTGCGGCGGTAGCGCCGCTGTCGCTCGCGTCGGCTCACAGGAATCGTTCCGGGTGCGGTGGCATCTCGGCAGCGCGACGCCGGATGCGGCAGAGTGGCGTCAGTTTACTTGCAGATCCTTGTTCGGCCTGCTGGTTCTGGGTCCTGCCGCGGCCGGTCGGCTCGGGGTCCGGCGGCGGCCGGTCGGCTCGCGGTTCGGCGGCGTAACGCGCTCGACGCCCCGGCGTCTCGGCGGCGATACTTGATGCGGTGCCTGTCGAGGAGCTTGTCGAAGCCGCCGAGGTCTCCGGCCCGACGCCCACGGTCCCATGGCCTCGCCCGCCTCGGAGCCGCTCGCCGCTTCGGGTCGTGTGGACGGCGCTATGGACCTCGCGGCTGGTCGTGCTGCTCACCGGCGTGTTGGGCGTCCTCTCGTTCGGGACGGCGCCCAACGCCCGCCAGTTTGACCAGCTCGGGCTGACCGCTCCATTCGGGTACTTCGGCAACCTGCTCGTCTCGCCGCTGGCTCGGTGGGACTCGGCCTGGTACCTGGCGATCGCGCAGGGAGGCTACGACCACAACCCGGAGCGCACCACGTTCTTTCCGCTGTACCCCATGCTGGTCAGGGGCCTGGGAGAGGTGCTTCGATCCGACCTGGTCGCCGGCGTCGTGATCTCCCTGGGCTGCTTCGCGGTCGGCCTGGTCGTTCTCTACCGGCTGACCGCGCTGGAGCTCGGTGACGAGCGGGCTCGCATCTGCGTGATGCTGTTGGCGTTCTTCCCGATGGCCTACTACTTCTCCGCCGTCTACGCGGAGTCGCTGTTCCTGGCGTTGTCCGTCGGGTGCATCTACCAGGCACGACGGGGGCGCTGGGCCTGGGCCGGCGTGCTCGGGGCAGTCGCGGCGGCATCGCGCAATACGGGAGTCGTGCTTGTCATCCCGATCGTGCTCTTGTTCCTGTATGGCCCGCGCTCGGACCGCGCTGGACCGCCGCATCCGGGGGCGAGCCTGTTGGGCCGCTTGCGGCCGCGATATCCGCTCGGCCGCGAGCTCTCTTGGGTCCTGCTTGTCCCCATCGGCTTGGTGGCCTACATGCTGTTCCTGGCCCTGACGACCGGCGACGGGCTGACGCCGTTCAGCGCCGAGCAGTACTGGTACCACCACTTCGCCGGGCCGTTGGGCGGCGTGTGGGATGGTGCAGTCGCGGCTTGGGACGGCATCCGGCAATTGCTGCACGGGCCGGCCCCGCCGGTGTACTTCAAGGCCGCCGGCGGCAATCCGCTGACCGTTGCCGGGCAGAACCTGATGCTGTTCGGTTTCCTCGTGCTGGGGTTCGTCGCATTCGTGGGAGTGGTGCGCCGTCTTCCGTTCGCCTATGCCGCATACACGTTTGCTGCGATCGCACCGGCGCTCTCGTCCCCCATTACCCCACAGCCGCTCGACTCGCTGCCGCGGTATGAGATGGTTCTGTTTCCTCTGTTCATGTGGGGCGCGAGGTGGGTACACACTCGGCGCATCGAGCCGCAGGTGATCGCCTGCCTGGCGGTCCTGCTCGGCCTGTTCACGGCCGAGTTCGCCACCTGGCGGTTTGTTTCTTGAATCGCCTGCCCGAGGCACTCCTGCTGGATGCGCTCGGCACTCTTGTGGCTCTGGAGCCGCCGGCGCCGAGGCTCCGCCGAGCGCTCTCGAGTGGTTTCGGAATCTCGGTCTCCGAGAGCGACGCGAAGCGGGCGATCGCGGCGGAGATCGCTTACTACCGCTCCCATCTCGATGAAGGCCGGGACGAGGCGACTTTGGCCGGGCTGCGCCGGGCGTGCGCCCAGGCGATGGGCGGGGCGCTCCCGAGCGAAGCTCGCGAGCGCTTGGATCCCGAGGCGTGCGTATCCCTGCTGCTCCGGTCGCTGGAATTCTCGGCGTTCGAGGACGTGCGACCGTCGCTCCGCGATCTTCGCGATCGTGGCCTGCGCCTCGTCGTCGTCTCCAACTGGGACGTCTCGCTCACCGACGTGCTCAGGCGCCTTGACCTGACTTGCTTGTTGGACGGGGTCGTTACCTCCGCTGGGGCCGGCGCACGCAAGCCGGAGGCCGCGATCTTCAAGCGGGCGCTCCACCTCGCTCACGCCGCTCCCAGCCGGGCCGCTCACGTCGGGGACAGCCTCGTCGAAGACGTTGAAGGGGCTCGTGGGGCCGGGATCGAAGCCATCCTCCTACGGCGCGACGGCAGTTCGGGACCGCCGGGGGTGAAGACGATCCCGAGCCTTGCGGATCTGCCGGCGGCGATCGAGGATCAGCCGCCGGTGGCCGAACCCTAACCTTCGTCGCCTCTCATGGCGTCCGAGCCGAACACGACGAGCCCGCCACTAGATGGGCCTCAGTGGCGACTGTGGATGGCGCCGGCGGCGGTCCTGGCGGGCCTGGCGGGCGGCGTCTTCGGGACCTCGATCGTGGCTGCCATCGGCCACTCGGCTGGCTCCAGCCTCTCCCATCCCACTGCTGTCGTCAGCTTGACGGGCGACCTCGTGTTCGACCTGGCCTTCGTGGCCTCCGCGCTGTACTTCTCGGCGCTGCGGGGCCGTCCTCGCCCGAGCGACTTTGGGTTCAGGCGCGTGTCGCTCAAACGGGCGGCCGGCGCCGTCGCTTTGGCCGCAATCGCCTACTACGTTCTGACCGGCATCTACGCCGCAGTATTCAAGCTGCACGCAAACGACAAGCTGCCGAGCGAATTGGGGGCGGGCAAGAGCACCGCGGCGTTAGTCGCCGCGGGGGTGTTCGTGTGCGTCGTCGCGCCGATCGCCGAGGAGTTCTTCTTCCGGGGCTTTTTGTTCGGCGTGTTGAGGCGCTGGAAAATCCGCGTCGGGGGCCGGGACCTCGGGACCTGGCTGGCGGCGGTGGTAGTGGGGATCCTGTTCGGCCTCGCG
>VAWT01000424.1 GCA_005883415.1 Actinomycetota bacterium
CGCGGAGTTGCTCGTCTGGAGACCTCACAGCAGACGAGCTACGTCTGCCCGCCGGTGCTGTCGGCCTCTGCCGTCGCGCTCTCCACCTGCGCAGCTGCGGATGCGAGCGACCGTGCCCTGGTCTTGGCCGCCCCCACCTCTTCGGTGAGGGTGTCGATGTCGTAAACGCCGTAGTGGCGTCGTCCGTTGATGAAGAAGGTCGGCGTGCCTGACACACCGCTCTCGTCGGCGCTCGAGACATCCTCGCTTACCCGCGAGGCGTACTGCCTCCCGAGTAGCTCGTCTCTGAAGCGCTCGACATCGAGACCCAGGTCGCCGGCATGACGGACCAGCTCGCGTGGCCCCAGCTCGTCCTGGTGGCTGAGGAGGGTGTCGTACATGTCCCAGAACTTCCCCTGAGCGTCTGCGGCCTCGGAATCGCCGTACTCGACCAGCGTCACCGGGGCGTCGTCCGGACCGCGTATGTGGTCGCGCTCAGGGTCGATCTCGTCCACGAGGTCGATGATGTCCTCGGCGGTGCGCCCGATCTGGCGGGCACGCACCGTGCTCGGCAGCCGCCTCAGCAATCGCGTCACCAACCACGCGATCACCGGCGCCACGACCACGGTGGCCAGTGTTCCCAGCCTCGCCTCGTCCAGTCGCTCGCCGCTGAACGCGAGGCTGGAGACGAGCAGCGAGACGGTGAAGCCGATGCCCGCGCCCGCGCCGGCCGCGACCAGCACCGGTCCGCTGATCGGCGCACGCGGCCCGTGAAGCGCCGGCCGCGATGCGATCCAAGAACCGGCGGTCACGCCGATCGGCTTGCCTACGACGTATCCGATGAGGATGCCGAGCGTGATCGGCGAGGTGATTGCGTCGTTCATGAGCCTTCCGGTGAGGTGGATCCCGGCGTTGGCCAGCGCGAACACCGGGACGATCACATAGCTCGTCCAAGGGTGAAGGTCGTACTGAAGCCGCTCGTTGGCCGACAGCGTCGATAGAAGGCTCTGTTGGGCGGAGCGCGCGAGCTCTGGCGTCGGCTGCTCTCGGAAAGACCGGGTCACCGCCACCGCCCGCTCGAGATCCTCCCGCGACGGCGGGTAGGCGCTGGTGGCCAGGCCGATCGCCAAACCGGAGATGACGGGGTCGATCCCGGACTTGACCATCGCGACCCAGATCGCGACCGCGAGCCCGATCGAGATCGCCCGTCGCCCATACGGCGCGTAGCGCAGCGCGACGAGGCCGCCGAAGAGCACGATCGCGATAGTCAGCGCCGGGACGGACACGTGGCTGGTGTAAACGGTGGCGATCACCACCAGTGCGGCCAAGTCGTCGACCACCGCGAGCGTCAGCAGAAACACTCGGATCCGGGTGGCCGTTCGCGGCGTCAACAGGGCCACGAGTCCGAGCGCGAACGCGGTGTCGGTCGACATCGCCGCACCCCATCCGTGGGCGCCGGCGCGCCCGGCGTTGAACGCCAGATAGATCAGGATCGGCACCGTGATGCCGCCGATCGCCCCGAACACCGGAATCGCGAGCCGCCGCCGCTCGCGCAGCTCACCGAGATCGAGCTGACGCTTGGCCTCGAGGCCGACGACTAGGAAGAACAACGTCATCAGGCCCTCGTTGACCCAATGGCGCAGATCCATCGTGATCCCAGCGTTTCCGACCCGCACCGCGACGCTCGTCGTCCAGACCGACTCGTACGAGTGCCACCCCGGCAGGTTCGCCCACAGCAGGGCTGCAACCGCGGCCCCGAGCATCACGATCGCTCCACCGGACTCGGTGCTCAGGTAGCTCCGTACCGGCGCAGCGAGGTTCCGGGCCCACGCGGTGCGGCCTCCGAAGGTGACTGCCTCGGTGTCGACGCTCATCGCAACGGTCCCGTGGGGTCAGCTGATGCGGGATTGATGTGGCGCGATCCGGACTGTGCCTAGGTTATCCCGCGGCGCCGGGCCCGCGAAGTAGTTCGACGACGCTTGCGTGCATCGGCTCCCCGCAGTGTGCGCTGTCGACGTGGCTGATCTCGCTCAGCATTGGCGGTGGGCCGGCCAGCCCACCGCCAATGGACGCGGCTGGCGGCAGCGAGTTCGCCCGGATCTAAAGCGGCCGATCAGTGGACGACTTCGCGGAAGTCGGGGCCGACGTAGCGGCTGGCGTAGGCGGTCTCGTAGCGATTCATCGCCGCCCACGGGCTGTGGCCGCACGAGGCTCGCCCGCACCCCCACGTTCGCTTATAGAGCTGCTGGTGGAT
>VAWT01000148.1 GCA_005883415.1 Actinomycetota bacterium
CAGCGCCGCCGCCAGCGCGTCCGCCTCCTGGTGTGTGACGACGTACATGTGCCAGGCTGGATCGGCGCCCTCGAGCACCGACGGCAGCCCCACATGGTCGCCCAGCCCCGCGCTGGCGTACGCCAGCGCCGCCTCGCGCCTACCGGCGCTCCAGTCATCGAGATGCGCAAGCAGAAGGCGCAGGATCGACGCCTGAACCTCATCGAGGCGCGAGTTGTAGCCCACGTCGGTGAACGTCTGCTTGTCGCGCGAGCCGTGGAATCGAAGCATCCTGGCGCGCTCAGCCATGCCCTCATCGTCCGACATGATCGCTCCCCCATCGCCGAAGCACGGGAGATTCTTCGAGGGATAGAACGACAGCGTCGCCACGTCCCCGAGAGCCCCCGCGCGGCCATCCGGAAGGCCTGCGCCCGCGGCCTGAGCCGCGTCCTCGAGAACCGGGAGTCCCAGCCGCTTGATCTCGGGCACAGGCGCCGGGTTGCCGAAGAGATCTACGGCCAGCACCGCCCTGCAACGCGCCGTCAGCGCGGCCTTGACGGTGTCGGCGGTCACGTTCCGGGTGTCAGGATCCACGTCGCAGAACACCGGCCGAGCGCCGGCGGTCACGACCGCCTCGGCGGAGGCATAGAACGTGAACGAGGGCACGACCACCTCGTCGCCAGGCCGGATGCCAAGCGCTCGCAAGGCGATCGTGATGGCATCTGTGCCGTTGGCCACGGCCACCACGGACCGAACGCCCAGGTAGGCGGCCAGCTCCCGCTCGAACGAGCTGACCTCCGGCCCGAGGACGAACCTGCCAGCCTCGATCACGTCTGCGACGCGCGCGGTGATCTGCGCCCGCAGCGGCGAAATCATCGAATCGGTATCGAACAGCGGGGTAGGCATCTGACCGGGCCGAACCCTAGCGGCGGGCACCGACCATGTCCTGTGCGACCGAGGGGTGTAGAGGCGTCGCTACGCTTGGCCGCCATGCCTGCGCAGCCGGTCCCGCTCTCGACGGCGCAGGCGATCGCCCTCGGCGCTCTGCACGGACCGGCGGAGCTGCTGCCGATCTCTTCGTCCGCCCACCTCGCACTGATCCCCTGGCTCCTGGGATGGGACTACGGTGAGCTCGACCCCGAACTACGCAAGGCGTTCGAGGTCGTGCTGCACGCTGGCACCGCGGCGGCGCTTCTGATCACGCTGCGGGAAGAGGCAACCGGCACGCGGAAGTCCTCACGACTCCGCGCTGTGATCGCGGTGTCGACCATACCGGTGGCGCTCGTGGGCTATGCGCTCGAACGTCCGATCGAGCGGCGCCTCGGCACGCCGCTGACGATCGCCGCGGCGCTAGCCACCGCGAGCGTGGCGATGGCATGGGCCGATCGGATGCCGGAGGAGCGCATGGGAAGCGACGCTCGCCCCGACGACGCCCTGTACCTGGGCTTGGCCCAGGCGCTGGCGCTGATCCCGGGCGTCTCGCGCGGCGGCGCGACGCGCGCCGCGGCCCGCCGGCGGCGGTTCACGCGGCCGGAGTCCAGCCGCCTCTCGCGCCAGATCGCGCTGCCGGTGATCGCTGGCGCGGCGCTGCTGAAGGGCATCCGGCTGGCCCGGCGCGGTCTGCCATCCGGCGCGCGGGTTCCGTTCGCGCTCGGCGCGGCTGCATCGTTTGTCTCGACGCTCGGCTCGGAGCGGCTGGTTCGTCGCCTGGAGCAAGATGGCTCGCTGGCGCCGTACGCCCTGTACCGGATCGGGCTCGCCGCGATGGTGCTCAAGCGGCTGTCAGGCCAGCGTCCATAGCTCGCCGCTTGCGAGCCGCTCGGGCTTGACCCGCCACTCGACCGCCAGCCGCCAGAGCTCCGACGGCGCCCGGGGCCCGGGCAGCTCGCACACCGACGAGACCTCGGCGGTCGCCATCGTCCCAAAGCGGCGCATGGCGTCCTCGATCGACGGCGGCCCGCTCGACTGTGGCTCGGCGCCGGCCTCGAGCGCGCCATCCCGCATCGTGGCGTAGTCGGTGAACCCATATAGGCCCCTGACCATCTCTCCATCCGCCGTCAGGAACTCGAGCGATGGGAGCCTCACACGTCCCGTCCCGGGGGCGTGGTGCTCGGGGGCGACGGCGGCCGCAAGCTCGAGATCTGCCCCGAACGCTTCCAGGGTGGCATGCGAGGCTAGGGCGATCCGGAAGCGGGCCAGGTCGAGCCCTCCGACAGCGCGCGCCTCCTCAACGAGCGAGTCGCCCATGTCAAGCTTGCGCCGGCGGCACAGCAGCCCCTCGCGAAGGCGCCGGAGGTAAGGACCGGGGTCACCCTGCTCCGCCGCGGCCTTCACGGCGATGCAGGCCGGATACGAGCTCGTGGGGGCGCCGTCGAGCCACAGGCGCGCGTCGACCGGCATTCCCGCCCGGTCGGACGCTTCCAGCGCCTGGCGAGCCTGCGGAATTGGATCCGCGCCCTCGCGAAGCATTCCGCACATGACGTAACGGAAATGGAGCGCTTCGGCAAACTCCTGTATGAGCTTGCGCAGCGCCGGCTCTAGCGCCCACGACCACGGGCAGGCGGGATCCGTGTAGTAACGAACCTGGACGACGTTCACGTGGCTCAAAATATGAGGTAAGGCATGACCACGCTGCTCGGCACGAAGCTCAACGGTCGCTACCGGCTCGAGGCCCGGATCGGGGCTGGCGGCATGTCGACCGTATACCGGGCGCTTGACGAGACCCTCGAGCGGCGGGTGGCGATCAAGCTGATGAACACCGAGGTCGTCAGCGACTCGGACCAGCTCGAGCGCTTTCGGCGCGAGGCCCGGGCCGTGGCGCAGCTCTCGCATCCGAACGTCGTGGGCGTGATCGACGCCGGGGAGGACGAGGGCCGGCCGTACATCGTGTTCGAGTGCGTAGAAGGGGAGACTCTCAAGGAACGGATCCGCCGCCAGGGACGGCTGCCGATCCCGGAGGCGGTGGCGTACGCGATCGAGATTGTCAGGGCCCTGGGAGCCGCGCACGCGCGCCACATCGTCCACCGCGACGTCAAGCCGCAGAATGTCCTCATAGACGAGGAGGGTTCGGCCAACGTGACCGACTTCGGGATCGCGCGCACCCTCGAGGAGGATGGGCTGACCGCCGACGGTCGGGTCCTAGGCACGACCGACTATGTCTCGCCAGAGCAGGCGCTCGGTCAGCCCGTCACCGGACAGTCCGATCTCTACTCGCTGGGGGTTGTGCTCTACGAGATGCTGACCGGCGAAGTCCCGTTCAGGGGCGAGAATCAGGTGGCGGTCGCCATGAAGCACGTCCGTGACGCGATGCCCGATGTTCAGGCAAAGCGGCCCGAGGTATCGGCCGCGCTGGCGAAGGTGATCGACACCGCTACGGCCAAGCGAGTCGCCGACCGCTACGCCGACGACGCTGAGCTGATCGCCGACCTCGAGGACGCGCTGGCGATCGAAACCGCTCGTGCAGGCAACGCGCCAGGCGAGGTGACGGCGGTGCTGCGAACCCTCCCGGTGCCCAAGCAGCGTCGCATCCCCTACCAGCTGCGCCACCGCGTGATCACCACAACGCTGGCGCTGATCGTGATCGCCGGGATCGTCGCGGCCGGGATCTGGCTGGCGGCCCGGGCCCACCACGGCACCGGGCGGGCCTCTCAGTCGCCACCGTCACAGCTGGCCCAGGTGGGCCTCTGCCAGACATGCGCCCACGCCTACAACCCGGACGGTCTGGGTGGCGACACCTCCCAGAACGACAATGAGGCGGGGCTGGCGATCGACAACGACCCCCAGACCAAGTGGCAGACCGAGCAGTACTACGGCGGAACGCTCGGCAAGCCTGGCGTCGGGGTCTACGTGGACGCCCATCCGCGCGTCGTCGCTCGCGAGCTGAGGTTGGTGACCGATACTCCCGCGTTCACCGCTCAGGTCTGGGGCCGCAACACGCCGCCCACCCCGACTCAGGCCGACTTCAACCAGCCCGGCGGCTGGGTCCAACTCGCCTCGAGCCCCTACGTCCACCACAAGCAGGACATCGAGCTGCCAGGGGCGGCCCCGTACCGCTACTACCTGGTCTGGATCGTGTCGCTGCCCCCCGGGCTTCAGAGCGTTTCGCTCAACGAGATCTCGCTGTACAAGTAGCGTCGAGCGCGCTAATGCCGGTGGACCCGGTCGGCGGCGTGACGCTCGAGCGCCAGCCTGATGAGCCGGTCGAGCAGCTCTGGATACGGGATGCCGCTGGCCGCAAACAGCGACCCGAACACGCTCGTTTCGGTGAACCCCGGCATGGTGTTGAGCTCGTTGACCAGGACCCGATCGCTCTCCACGAAGAAGTCGACTCGGGCCAATCCGCGGCATCCGGTCCTCAAGAACGCCTCGAGTGCCAGCTGTCTGATCCTGTCGCGGACCGCCGGTGCCACCCGCGCCGGCACGATCAGCTCCATCCCCCCGGGGGTGTACTTCGCCCCGTAGTCGTACCACCCGGACTCGGCACTTGCGAGAACGATTTCCCCCGGCTCGGAGGCGACTGGATTCCCATTGCCGATCACCGAGCACTCGACCTCGAGCCCGGTGGCGGCGGCCTCGACAATCACAAGCGGGTCGTGAATGAACGCCGTTTGAAGCGCTTGAGCGAGAGAGCCCTCCTCGGCCACCCGCACGATCCCCACCGATGAACCCAGCCTGGCCGGCTTCACGAATAGGGGCAGCCCCAGGCCGGCCAGGTCATCGAGCACTGCCCGCTCGTCGGAGCGGTAGCACTCGACGCGCACCGATCGAAAGTCGACCTGAGGAACGCCGGCCCGATCCATGAGCTCCTTGAACAGCACCTTGTCCATGCACAGAGCGGAGGCCAGCACCCCCGCCCCGACGTACGGCACGTCCAGGCACTCCAGTAGGCCCTGAACCGTTCCGTCCTCTCCGAACGGACCGTGCAGCGCCGGGAACACGACGTCGGCGCCCTCGAGGCCCAGGCCGGGGGTCAGAGACAGAGGTTCGCCCTCGCGCCGCCAGACTCCGTCGCGTCCGACCTCGATGGCGGAGGGCTCGTGCCCGGCCCGCTGAAGGCCGGCGCGCACCGACGCCGCCGAGGCCAGCGAAACCTCGTGCTCGGAGGACCGCCCGCCTCCGAGGACCGCGACGCGGAGTGGTGTCACGGCGTCGTGGTCGTGTTCGTCGTCCCGCCCGACTGCTGGAGTTGGCCGATAACGATTGTCACCGTCGAGCCCTTGGGCGCGCTAGAGCCGCCCCCGGGGTCCTGGCTGACGACGACCCCGTCCTTCGACTGGCTGGTCACCGGCTTTGTCGTCTGGCTGACCTTGAAGCCAGCCCCCTGCAGCGCGTTCGTGGCCGGACCCGACTTCTGGCCTGTGACGCTCGGCACCGTTGCCG
>VAWT01000149.1 GCA_005883415.1 Actinomycetota bacterium
CGACCGTCTCAAGCCCGATCCCCTCGACGCGCGGACGCCGACCGGTCGCCACCAGCAGCCGGTCGCCGCGCAGCTCCGCAGCACCGTCGAACTCGAGGACATATTCGTCGCCGTCGTGCTTCGCGGCGGTGGCGTGCATTCCGAGCATCAGCTCGATCCCGTCCCGCCGCAGCGCCTCGCCGAGCGCCTCGCCCAGCGGGGCAGGCTCGCGTGGGAGCACACGGTCGGTGCCCTCGACGATCACTGCCTCGCCTCCGAGACGTCGCACCACCTGCGCGAGCTCCACGCCGGCGGACCCGCCACCCAGCACGAGCAGGCGGCGCGGGACCGCTTTCATGCTCGTCGCCTCGCGCGTGCCCCACACCCCCTCGAGCTCACGCAGTCCGGGGAGCGGAGGCACGATCGGGTCCGCCCCGGTCGCCACGACGACGTGCTCGGCGGTGTGCCGAACACCCTCGACCTCGACCACGCCGGTTCCGGCCAGACGGCCTGTGCCGCGCAGTAGGTCGATGTCCCGGTCAGCGAGCCAGTGCTCCTGGCCGGCGTCGGAATAGCTCGAAACCATGAAGTCGCGCCACGCCAGCGCGGCCTCAACGTCGACGTCCGCCCTTGCTCCGGCTTCGCGGGCGCCCTGTACGGCCTCGCCGGGACGAAGCAGCGACTTCGACGGAATGCACGCCCAGTAGGAGCACTCGCCGCCGACGAGCTCTCGCTCGACGACAGCGACACGCAGTCCGCGCCCGGCCAACGCCGCAGCGCAATGCTCGCCGGGCGCGCCGCCGCCGAGGACGATGACGTCGTAGTCGCCGCTCCCTCCCGCCTCCTTGCCCCTGACCTCCGTTGTGCTCATCCCGGCCTCCATCGACTAGTGGCCTCGTGACCCGGCGACGCGGCCTTGCCGATCCGTCCGACGCGCGGCAGCACGACGAATGCGCCGGCGCTACGAAGCCTGCACTGCGGAGGATTGGCACGAGCCCCGTCCGGGTCGACCCCGGCCGTTCTTTGGCCGAGGACGCCTGGTTGACAGTGCCGACACTCTCGCTCTCATCCGAGCGAAAGTCAACCTGCCTCGTGCCCGATCTCGCGGCCGTCGCGCCATGCGGCCGTGATGCCGTTCACAGATCGAGGACCACGCCGTCCCGTGGCTGTGAGCAGCAGATGAGCACGCTTCCGTCAGCTGGTGGTTCGACCGGGTCGGGGCTGTAATCGACATCCCCGGCGATGAGCGTGCTCTCGCAGCTGTGGCAGACGCCGGTGCGGCACGACCACCGGACCGGTACGTCGCAGGCCTCGGCGACCTCGAGCAGGCTGGCGTAATCGCTGCTCCATGGAACCGCGAGGTTGCTGCGGGCGAACTCGATCGTCGGGCCGTTTCCGGGCTGCCCGGTTGGTAGGTGGGGCGTCCGCGCAGGCGTTGCTGCGATGCCGGGCGTCAGACCCGGTGCGGGCCCGAACGGTTCGGTGTGGATGCGGGCTGCGCCGATCCCGAGCGCCGCCAGACCCGCGCTGATCTCGTCCATGAAGGCCGTGGGCCCGCATACGTACGCTTCCCCCTCGTGAGGTAGCTGGAGCTCGGCGAGCAGCGATCCGGTGAGACGGCCCGCGCTATCGAAGTCACGGCCCTCCACGTCGTTCGGACCCGGACGGCTGTAATACACACGGGCCCGCACATTGGGCAGTGAGGTCACGAGATTCCGGGCCTCGGCGGCGAAAGAGTGCTCGCGGCTGCTCCGTGCGGAGTGCAACCACCAGATCTCCCGATCCGAATGCTCTTCCGCCAGGGCCTGAAGCATCGCGAGCACCGGGGTGGCAACGATTCCGGCACTGATCAAGAGCACCGCTGTTGGCGTCCCGGCGAGGATGAAGGTGCCACGCGGTGCCGCGACGTCGAGCTGGTCGCCGGCCGCGAGTCGGGTGTGCAGATAGCCGCTGGCGAGACCCTCGTGTTCGCGCTTGACGGTGATCCGGTAATAGCCGGCGTCGGGCGGCCCCGAGAGGGAATAGTTACGGAGCACCGACCTCGGCTGGCCGTCAGGCCGGACTCGCAGCGTGAGGTACTGCCCTGGCCGCGCCGCTGGTAGCGGCGCGCCGGCCGGGTCCTCGAGACGGATCGAGATCACCGATTCGCTTTCGCGGGTGATCCCGCCCACGGTCAGCCGACGGAACCCGGGCCACGCCGGAGGGGGACTCGTCACCGCCAGGCCCGCGTTGCCGCCGCCGGGCTCTCCCTCGAGCAGGGCTCGGAACGAGGCCTGCCACCCGGGGCTCAGGGCCGGGATCCGGAGCGCTCGGAGCAGTTGCTGGCGCGTGTGCCCCGGGAGGTAGAGCAGGGCGTCCGCCTCGGCGACGAGCATCCCCTCCGGGCCCGAAGCGAGTTTGATTATTTCGTCGCCCGCTTGTACGTCGCCCTCCCCGATCACGCGGAAATAGAAGCCCGGGCGGTGGTGCGAGACGAGCAGGGCGGGAATGCGCGGGTCGTTCATGCGGATCCCGACGCGGTAACAGGTGACCCGGGGCTGGGTGACCTCGAAGATCGCGCTACCGATCTGGTAGCGGTCGCCAATGCACACCACGTCATCGCTAAGCCCTTCCACGGTGAAGTTCTCGCCGAACTGCCCGTAGATGAACTCGTCTCGTCCGAGCTCGCGTTCCCAGTACCGATACGAGTCGACCTGGTAGACGAAAACGGCCCGCATCTCGCCGCCGTGCCCCGCGAGATCGCCTTGACCGTCGCCCTCGATATTGAGCTTGCAGACGTGACGGGGACCGGGGACGGGATCCTTAAAGACGCCGGTGAAGACGGTCCTCCCCTGCCAGGCCACGTCCTTCGGCATGCCAACGTTGACCGACACCAGGGTGCCCACCGCACCGCTGCCCGTCTGGCCGGGGCTGGCTTGTGAGGACTCCGAGCTCATCCCACGCGCCTCATCCACCCGACAGATGCATTGGCCTATTGCTCGCCGGCTGGGATCGGCTCAGCTAGCGCAGCGCGCCCCGGCGGCGCGAGGAAGGGATCAGCGAAGTACTGGGTCTCGTGCGTTACCAGGCCGTCGGTGATCTCCATGACGCTGAGCGAATATGTGGGCACGCCGTCATAGGTAATCACGCACTCACTCACCCACACCTCGCCGGCGCCCAGGATCCGGCGGACGGTGAAGTGGCGTTCGGCCGGATGCCCGCCGCGTTGCGCTTGGATGCTCGACCGGCCCCTGAAGCACTCGCCGGACTGCGGATAGTCCAGGATCGCGTCTCCGGCGTAGATCGCGTGTTCGGCGTCGACGTCCCCGCATTCGGAGGCCTCCCAGTGCTGCTGGATCCGGGCCCGGAAATCGGCCTCACCATCGGTTGCGCTACTCACCCGCTCGCCCCTCGTGACCAGTAAGGAATGTGGCTGGCGCCACGACAGATGTTACCCGAGGGTGCTCGTGCAGCGTGGGAGCTCCGGGGCGGGAACAGAGCGCGGCGTCGCGAGGCGAAGCCTTGACCCGGGCGGGGGCTACAAGCCCGAGACGAGTTCGGCCACGATTTCCGCAGCGGGCTGGGGCTGTTTGGCGAGCGCAACGCTCTGTCCAGCCCACAGCGATAGCGCCTCGATCTCGCCGGTCGTTCCAACCATCGCCGGCGCGGGGGAATATCGAAGGATCGGTTCGCCCGAAGCGAAATGCGCTACCACTTCGCCCTCTCCCGGTCGGTTACCCAGTGGCGGCCGGCCCGCGGCCTCCCACCTCTCGGCGGTTGAGTTGTGGATGGCGCGATGCGGAGCGTCCGGCCACCCCACCTCATAAAGGTCGGCATACCACTCTGCGTCGGTCTCGGTCGCGGCTATCAGGCGACGCCGGTATTCCTGGTGGATCGCATTTCATCGGCTAACAGGAACCGCGTGCCCAGCAGGGCGGCCTGTGCGCCGAGGGCGAGCACGGCCGCCACGCCCCGAGCATCGCCAATCCCACCGGCGGCAATGACCGGCACTGGTGCCACCACGTCAACTACCGCTGGCACCAACGGAAGCGTCGCCACGCCACCCCAGACGTGTCCGCCGGCCTCCCAGCCCTGCGCGATGATGACATCCACTCCACATCCGACTGCGCGCCGGGCTTCCTCGGCGCTGCCGACCGTGTGCATAACAAGCCCTCCGGCGTCATGCACCACGTCGACGTAGCTACGGGGATCGCCGAAGATGAACGACACCACCCGCAGGCCAGCAGACAGAGCCTGATCGACTCGATGCTGCTGGTCGGAGTTGAGAACGAAGTTGCCGGAAAGCGGCCGGTCGGTAAGGCCTGCCGTTTCACGAACCACATCTCCGGCGTCGTCGGACCACGACAGTCCCAGGCTGCCTAAGCCGCCGGCATTTGAGACCGCGGCGGGCAGGCGGGGATCTGCAGCCACCGGCGCCTGGACGATCGGGTGCTCGATCCCTAGCAACTCGCACACCGGCGTATGGGTACTCATTGGGATGGCTCCCCTTCTGGCGCCCGCGACGCCGGTTGACTAGGCTCATTCTGGACCCGAAAGGCTCCGATTGCGCCCGGGGCGCCACTGGTCCACGGGACGGCGGCCATCGTTCTCGTCACTCCTCAACAAGGACAGGAGCAGATCATGCGCAGCGACATCGCCCCCGGCGGCTTCTTCCCCGACTACGAGTTGCCCGATCACGAGAACGTTCCTCGGAAGCTCAGCGAGATCCAGGGCGACGACCCCCTGATCCTCACGCTCGCGCGCGGGCACTACTGCCCCAAGGAGCACGCGCAGCACCTCGAGCTCGCCGCCGAGTACCTCAAGATCGCGGTGGCCTACACGAAGATTGCCACCATCTCGACTGACACCCATCACTCGAGCCAGGAGTTCCGTGCGTCGACCGGCGCCCAGTGGCCGTTCCTCTCCGACCCGGAGCGGACGGTGCAGAAGGATCTCGAAATCCAGGAGTACACCGACCCCGAGCACGACCCGATGATCCCCCACACCCTCGTGCTCAAGCCCGGGCTGACCATCCACAGCGTCTACAACGGATACTGGTTCTGGGGGCGCCCCTCCTTCGCCGACCTCTGGCACGACCTACGGACCGTGACGCGCGAGATACGTCCCGATTGGGATCAAAGCAAGCCGGGGCTGCGCGAAGCGTGGGATGCCGGCGACTACTCCCCATTTCACGGATGGAACAGGCGCTCTCCCGAGTCGATGCCGTCGTCTTACCATTCTTGACACCCGGGTTGCGGCCGTAGCTAGCCGGACTACTGACGTCGGGTGGTCCCAGCCGGCGAACGCACACGGGGTGATCAGGACGGTGGGCGCCAACCTCTAGACAGCGTCGTTTG
>VAWT01000412.1 GCA_005883415.1 Actinomycetota bacterium
CTCCGGACTGTTGTGGACAACGACGTGGTCAACCAAATAGGTGTGGTTGCCCTCGATCTGGAGGTCGTAACGGGTTCCTGGGCGTGAGCCCGAGTCCTTGGCAACCTTACGGAGCACCTTCATAGGTACAGCTCGCAGACTCGTCCGCGACGCCAGCCGAGTCCCGTTGAGGTGGGCGTCGCTGGTATCGGGATACCACTCGAATCGTCCACGGAAGTCCGGGTGGAGCTTGTAGTCGAGCGAGGGATGGATGAAAGGCGCAATGGCCTCGTGGAACTGCCGAGTTCGCTCGCCGCTGAATAGCAGGTTGCTGCCGCTCAGCGTGGGCCTACCCAGGCCCAGTTCTTCGCAGCGGGTTGCCAAACGCTCTCTATCGAGGGTGCCAAGCGCTGCGGCGCAGATCGTTGCTTTGCCATGTCCCCAGCGCTTGTAGTTGCCTTCGAACGTCCCATCGTCCATGTACCAAGCGGCAATCGCCCGCACGTCGAGCTGGGCAAGCACCTCTTCGCTAACGGTCCGGCTACCAGACGGCGTGTACACAGCTTCTCTCAGCCAAGAAAGCTGATGCATCGGGATCGTGTCGAAGCCGACGCCATTTCCAGTCTTGCCGAGCGCGTAAGCAAACGGTGCGAGCATCTCCTGCTTCCACTCGCAGTATTTGCGCTGCTGCTCGCTGTGGCCCACCCGGAAGGTGGCGTTGCCCTCAGACGTGTACCGCATCGAACCGTCGCCGAGGAGGCTGCCCAAAATAAGCTTGAGCTGATCCTCGCGCATGTCGTAGTGCTTCACCGCTGCCAGGACGTCGTCACCTTCTTCGACCTCAAATGCATGCTTCTCACCTTCGGGGGTGAAGATGAGGTGGTTTGGCGTGCATGTGAACCGGTGCCGCCCACGACCACCGGCGATCTCGAAGCGAAGCCAATCCTGAGTCGACCCGGGCGTTGTAGTGGAAGCACCCAAACATGACCCCCACCTTCTCCCGGATCTGGTTCGTGAACAGGCACAGTGTCTGAGCGCGGTTGAGGTTGCCTGCCAGCTTGCGCATCGCCTGGGACATCATTCGGGCCTGCAAGCCGACGCTCTGGTCGCCCATCTGGCCCTCGAGCTCCGAGCGGGGAGTGAGTGCGGCCACCGAGTCGACGGCGATCACATCGACCGCACCCGAGCGAATCAGCGTGTCGACGATCTCGAGCGCCTGCTCGCCGAAATCAGGCTGGGAGACCAGCAGCTCGTCGATGTCGACGCCGATCTGCTGGGCGTAAATGGGGTCCATCGCGTGCTCGGCGTCGATGAACGCGCACACGCCGCCGAGCTTCTGGGCCTCGGCGAGGATGTGGTAGACGAGCGTCGTCTTGCCCGACGACTCGGGGCCGAAGATCTCGACTATCCGGCCTTTGGGCACGCCGCCGATCCCGAGCGCGATGTCCAGCGACAGCGCCCCGGTGGGAATCGCATCGACGGCCACACGCGCGCCGGGATCCCCCATTCGCATCACGGCTCCCTTGCCGAACTGCTTCTCGATCTGCGTCAGGGCGCCCTTAAGCGCGGCCTGACGCTTGGCATCGGACTTATCGTCCGGCGTCGCCCCAGCCTTGGGGTTCTGCTGCTGCTCGCTCATCTTTGCTCGGCTCCTTGTCTCATACCGTGAACGCTTCAAGGTAGGGCTGGTGGCGGACGGAATGGCGCGTTCTACGCGCGATGCGTTCACCGTAGGCATCATGACCCTTCGAGCCAACGGTGACCCGAGCAAGATGGAGCAAGCGGCCGCCAGCGACCCCGACCGCATGCGCTCGATAGTCGACCAGGCCAAGGAGCACGGCCTAATCGCCCACCGCTTCTACGGGTCCGAAGACGGTCAGATCATGGTGGTGGACGAGTGGCCGGATGCCCAGAGTTTTCAGTCGTTCTTCGAGCAGGAGCAAAGCCGCATCCAGCCGTTGATGCAGGAGGCCGGAGTAAGCTCAGAGCCGGAGGTGACCTTTTGGCGCAAGCTCGAGACGGGCGACGCGGTCGGCTGGAGCGCGTAGCGGGATAGGTGGCGAACCGGCCCCGCACTGATGCATGCGGAGCCGGTGCCAGGCTGCCGGTTGGCCGTCGTTCAGGAGCTGTCGATTTTCGGCGTGCTCGTTTGTCTAACCGTCAAACAAGCGACACCCGAAAGGAACCCGTACCCCATGACCACCTATCTCGCCCCCATCGACAAGCCCGAGGGCCTGATGCTCAAGCTCGGGTACCGGTACACCCGCCGACAGTTCGGCAAGGTTCCCGGACCGCTGAGCGT
>VAWT01000413.1 GCA_005883415.1 Actinomycetota bacterium
GGGGACGATCGTCACGCCGCCGCGGCGTATGATGTCCTTGCTGCGGCCGACGTAGACGAACTGACCTTCGTCGTCGAGATAGCCGAGGTCGCCGGTGCGGTAGCCGCCCCATGCGGTCAGTGACTCTCGGGTCAGGTCGTCGTTGCCCAGGAAGCCCAGGAAGCGGCTCGGGCCGTTGACGATCACCGAGCCGAGCGTGTTCGGCGGGACCGGCTGCTCCTTGTCGTCGACGATCCGGATCTCCGTGCCGTCGTACGGGCGGCCCTCGGTAAGGGCGATCTTCGCATCTGTTTCGTGAAGGCTGTGTGCGGCATGGCCCGGGACCTCGGACAAACCGTAGTCGCCCAGTGGTGGGACGCCGAAGGCCTCTCTCATCGTGATGCGGCGCTCGCGCGTGAGACCCGGGGCCGCGAGCACGCGCATCGAGGGCAACACGAGGTCGCTCTGGAGCTTCGCCTCGATCAGGTCGGCCGAATGCGTCGGCATCGATAGAACATACGTGCACTTGTGCGCTTCGATCAGCCGCAGGGCGTTCTCCGCATTCCACCTGTTGACGAGCACCCCCGTCGCGCCGTTGAACAGCGGCGGGAAGTAGCCGAAGACCAGGCCGCCCACGAAGCCGAACTCGCACACGACGAGGTAGATGTCCTCACCGGTCAGCTCCCACCGCTTGCAGATGCCCTCGGTCGCGTAGCGCAAGGTGTTGTTCGAATGTGCGATCCCCTTCGGCGTGGAGGTGGTCCCGGAGGAGTGCAGCACCATGGCAAGATCGTCGGCGTGGCGGGGGACGTGCTCGTCAGCCGGATCCTCCCCGGCCAGGCGGTCGACCAGATCGGGCTCGATGGCGAGGAACAGCGGAACCTGGTCGGCGACTCGCTGGCATTTGGCAAGCTCCTTCTCGCCGCCAAAGCCGAGCAACGCCGTGGCGCGGGTCTGACCGATCAGCGCGGTCAGCTGGCTCTCGTTGAACATCGGCGGCAGCGGCGCGATGACGACGCCGCGGTGCAGGCAGCCGAGCATGGCCACCGCCGCCTCGATCGAGTGGCGGCCGAGGAGGATGACGACGTCGCCGGGTTCGACGCCGCCCTCGGCGAGCCGAACCGAGACGCCAGCCGCGGCGCGCCGGAGCTGATCGAAGGTGAAGGTGCGATCTTCGAGGATGAGCGCCGGCTTCTGCGGGCTCGCCTCCGCGCGACGGGCGAAGTCGGTCCAGAGGTCTCCGTCACGCCAGTAGCCCTCGGCGTAGTAGCGGTCGGCTTCGGGCTGAAACTTCAAGCTCGGCATCGGCTTTCTCCGGGTTGCATGTTGTCGAATCGTGATGGTTGGTACTCAGGCAATGGCCATTCCTCCGTCGACGCTGAGCACGGTTCCGGTGACGAAGCTGCTGCCGGGGCCGAGCAGGAAGAGCACAGCGTCGTTGAGCTCGCCGGCCCGGCCGCCGCGTCCGAGCGGCGTCCGCGAGAGCAGGAAATCGGGAAACTGCTCGGGATCCTCCCCGAGCTCGGCATTCATCTCGGTGGCAAAGAAGCCCGGGGCGACGGCGTTCACGCGGATCCCATAGCGGCCCCATTGGGACGCGAGCTCGCGCGTCAAGCCGATCATGCCCGACTTCGACGCCACGTAGGCGGCGTCCGGGATGGCACCGATTGAGCGCAGCCCCATGACCGACGCGATGTTGACGATCGAGCGGCCGCCTCCATCTCGCATCCGCTGCGCCGCGAGGACGGAGAGGGCGTACGGCGCGACCAGGTTCAGGTCGAGAACGTCGGCGAAGGCCTCTGCCGAGGTGCGCAGCGCCGGAGCGGTGGCGCCTGCGCCTGCGTTGTTGATCAGCCCGTCGAGCCTGCCGTAACGATCCATGACACAGTCGATGAGGCGTTGGCGGTCGGACTCGTCGGTGACATCGCAGGTGACCGCCTAGTCTATCGCGCCGGCGTCGCGCACGCAACCGGTTCCACGGACTCCAGCGCTCCTGGGGGGTTCAGACCAATCGGACTGCCGCCGCTGCTTCCGTTGGTAGAGTTGGGGTCACTTCAATGGAAGGAGGCATCGTGGCCAAGAAGGTCCAAACTCAGGCGACTCAGCGGGCAGGAACCCCGGCGAGCTCGCGCAGTAAGCGCCAGGAGATCCTGACGTCAGCGATCGAGCATTTCGGCCACGACGGGTATGAGTACACGAAGTGGGCCGACATCGCCGCCGATGTCGGCCTCGGCTCAACGGCGCTGTATCACTACTTCGAGTCCAAGCTCCACTGCCTGCTCGAGATCCATGCCGAAGCGCTCGAGGCTGAACGGGAGAGGTTCGATCGGTTGACCGCCGATCACAGTGAATTCGGTCCCGCGCTCGTCCGCCTACTCAACGGACTCTTCGATCTGAGCGAGCACGACGTCTTGCGCAACCGTGTCCTGGTGGCCGAGGAGGGCGTAATCGCGGTGGCGCGCAAGTCGCCCCGCGAGGAAGAGGCCCGACGGGCGGCCCGTGGGCGCATGCGCGACATCGAGTTCGCCTGGGCCTCGTTCCTGACCCGCGGAATGGAGCAGGGCGTCATCCCGGAGGCCGATCCGCGCCT
>VAWT01000414.1 GCA_005883415.1 Actinomycetota bacterium
CTCGGCGCGGTGGAGCGCCGCTCTGCGAGCGAGCTTTGCTGCCAAGGAATGCGGCTACCGACCGTACCGAGGCAGTAATGACAGGACTCGAGCGGCTCGGGGTTTTCGAGATACGCTCTTAGCCGTTCACCTAGCCGTGGCTCGTGGAGAGATACGCCGTCGCGTGTCCTCAAATCAGGGATCTCAACGCCGCGCTGCTCGAGGTAGCGGGCGGTGAGGGTCGGGCGGGAGCAGAGGTAGAAGTAGCCCTCGTAGAATGTCTGGCAATGCCAAGAGTGCGCGAGCTGACACGTGTCGTATATGTCCTTGACCAGCCGTGCGTCGGCTGTCCGTCGGTCAATCTGCATCAATCTGAACTTGCTGACCGCCCGAGCCTTGAACACGGTCGCGTGGGTCCTGCACTTCTCCTCCGCAAGCTTCACTTTCGCAGCATCGCACCGGCGATCCGGATACCAGCTGATGTTGAAGAAATCGATCGCCTCAAAGAGCTCGTCGGGCGCCTTATGCACCAAGGACCCGTTAGTCGCCACTTCAATCTTGTCGGCGATGCCGCTGTCGCGGACGGCGGTGACAAACTCAACGAGGTTCTTATTGAGCAGCGGTTCGCCGCCCACGAAGCGAAATCGGCCGACGTGGTAAACCGCTTGAAGGGCTGCCAGGTCTCGTCTGAAAGTGGGAAGATCGGCCTGGTGAGCGGGCATGTGGGGCGAGAAGTGACTGCATTCGCGACACGCGTAATTGCAGTGCTCGACCACGTTGTACTCAAGATTCGGGCTCTGAATCTGGCCCGCGGCGTGGACGACAAAAGGCACGAAGCCCCCCCCGTACGATTGCGCGCGCATGCTACCAAAGGCGGGACCGTGCCAGGCGAATTTGTTGCTCATCCACTTTCCGTATGGCTCACGCGGGTGCGGGACCGCGGTTGAGCTTTCGGGCCAGCGGCATCGAAAGCCGCCCTGTTTGGGCGGTGGTTCTGCGAAAGCAAATGGGGGCTACCACCCATTGCCTGCGTTTCGTCGGCGTGCGACGCTGCGGCTCGGTCTAGTTCGCGAGTCTGGAGCCGTTCGGGAGGTCTAGGCGTGGGCCTGACTAGGGCGCTCGCGTTGGCCAGCGACGGCTGTCGAGGCCGCTCCGCCCACACCAAAGGAGGCCAGGAATGGCTCGCAGGCTCCGTCGGAGGCTCACGTTCGCGAACGTGTGCTCATTCATCGCCCTCGTCATCGCGCTCGGCACCGGAGGTGCCTACGCGGCCAACACGATCGGCTCGGACGACATCATCGACGAATCCATCCAATCGGTCGACATCAAGAACGGCCAGGTCAGGACCGGCGATGTCAACGACGGAGCGATCACCTCCCACAAGATCGCCAACGCCACCGTGGCCAACGAAGACATCGCCCCCGGCGCGATGAACAGCAATAGCGTGCTCGACGAGTCGCTCACCTCGTCAGACCTAGCCACAGACTCGGTGGGCGCCACCGAGGTCGCCGACAGCTCAATCGACAGCGGCGAGATAGTCGACAACTCGCTGTTCGCCGCGGACCTAGCGCCCAACTCGGTCGCCTCGTCCGAGATCGCCGCGGATGCCGTCGGCGCCTCCGAGGTTGCCAATGAGTCGCTCACGCTGTCCGACGTCGCCGGTGCGGCCACCAACGGCGCCATCTCGCTGAGCGGGATCCCCAACGGGCGCTGCACACAGGTCACCTTCAACGTCGGCGGCGCCCAGGTGGGCGACTCGCCGATCGTCACCACGGGGGCCGCGATCCAGAACGGGATCGTGCTCTATCCCAACCGCGTGGCGTCCACCGGCCAGGTTGAGGTGAACGCCTGCAACTTCACGGGCACCGACATGACGCCGATCAGCAAGCCTGGACCGCGCCGTGCCCCTTTCACGAACACGCAGAACTCTCAGCCGCTCCGAATCGGGCTCGGCGGGCTTCCCCTCTCGCTCGAATCCGGCATAGCTCCATCTGGTTTGACGGTGTCGACCATCACGCATCGCGATGGACGTAAGGTTGCCGGGCCGGTTGATCTGGCTCGAGGCGAGGTAGGATTCGCCGTCGATCCGATTTGTGAGGGGTGAATATGAGGGCGATGAGCACGAGCGTGAGGGGCCTGCGCGCAGACTTGGCACGGTGGCGTTGGTGGATCGGGTCGATAGTGATCGTCGTCGCGTGCTGTACGGCCT
>VAWT01000425.1 GCA_005883415.1 Actinomycetota bacterium
GAGCGGCTCGGTCAGCCACGACCTTGCGGTCGGCCTGGTCTCGAGCTGCTCGTGAGGCGTTTGCAGCTTCATGCCCAGGAGCTCGATCGCAACGGCGGTTCGCTCGGTCGCGATCGCGGTGACCTCGTGCCCTGCTTTGCTGAGCCGGGCGGCAAGCAGCCCGCCGATCGCGCCCGGCCCGAGGACGCCGACTCGCCGTGGAGTCACGGCTCGACCCTCCCCAACACTGTTCCGTGCGGCTGGGCGGTCTGGGTGTCCGCTTGTACAAGTCCGTTCCGCTCGCCGCTGGCCACCGAGCGTGCACCGAGCCGCTCGAGGAGGTGGTCACCGACGCGCAGCGCGTTGGCGATCGTCGTGAGCCCCGGGTTCACCGCGCTGGAGGAAGGGAAGAAGCTCGCGTCGACCACGTACAGGTTGTCGAGGTCGTGCGCCTTGCAGTTGACATTGAGTGCGGAGCGCCGGGGATCGGTCCCGAAGCGCACGGTGCCGCAGTTGTGTGCGATCCCGGCGAGCGGGATCTGCTGGCTGAGCACCGACCACCGCGGGATCGTGACCCGGTGGCAGCCCATCGGGCCGAGCAGGTCCTTGAGCTTTGCCAGCAGCCGCGTGTGGGGCTCGGTGTTGCGGTAGGTCTTGGCCAGGTGGATGTTCCCCCCGCGGTCGACCGTTACCCGGTTGGCCGGGTCGGGCAGGTCCTCGGTGGTGAGCCAGAAGTCGAGCGAGTGCCGGGCCACGTAGTCGAGCGCCAACCCGGGCGCGAACCGGGGAGCGCCGGTACGCAGGATGTCGCGGTCTGACTTCCCGAGCATCTGGATGTGACCCAGCGGCAGCTCCGAGTCCTGGTCGCCCCAGTAGTAGTCGTTCAGCCCGAGCGTCTTCTGGAACCTGGTTTCGTTCGGCGTCCTGGAGATCGCGATCACCGCGGAGTTCAGGTGCGCCATGTAGTGCCGGCCGACGACATCGGAGGAGTTCGCCAGGCCGTTGGGGTGCGCCTCGCTCGCCGAGCGCAGCAGCAGCGCCGCGGAGTTGGCCGCGCCGCAGGAGACCACGACGATGTCCGCGCTGTAGGACTCCTCGCCTCCGCCGCGGTCGACCACGACCCGCTTGACCGACCGCCCGGACGCGTCCGGCTCAAGCCGCGTGACGCGAGCGTGGGTGCGCAGGGTGACGTTGGGGTGCTTGATCGCGGGGCGCACGCAGAGGACATGCGCGTCGGCCTTACCGTCGGTGAGGCAGGGGAAGCGAGCGCGGCGGCTCGGTCGGATCCTCCCCGGCCTGGCCGTGCACGAGGTACAGCCGCTCGGCCTCGGCGTAGTAGGGCTCCAAGTCGGCGTAGGGGATGGGCCAGGCGGGGGAGACGCCGCCGTAGTGCTCGACCTCCCCGAAGTCGCGCTCGCGAAGGCGCAACAGGATCCCCGCGTAGACCTTGGTGTTACCGCCGACGAAGTACTGCGCGTGCGGGCGGAACCCGACGCCGTGCTTGTCGTACCAGCGCTCGGTGGTGACGTAGCGCTCCCGGCCGAAGACCTCCTCGGTCTCCCAGTTCTGGGGCTCCCGCGGCAGGTAGCCGCCGCGCTCGAGCAGCAGGATCCGCTTGCCCGACGGCGCGAGCCGGTGTGCGAGCGTGCCACCGCCGGCGCCGGTGCCGATGATGATCACGTCGTAATGCTCCATCGGTCCTCCTAGACGAGCGCGATCGGCGCGGTCCACGCTCCCGTCGCGCCGCGCAGCTTCGGGTGGGTGAGGATCAGCGCGAACTCGTGCACACCGTCACGCGCGAGCTCGGAGGTGTCGAGGTTCTCGACGACAAACACGCCGTGGCGGGCGTTCAGGAACTGGGGGACCTCAAACGGTCGCGCGGGGTCCTCGGCGGGGACCGGGCCATAGCTCCAGGTGTCACAGCCGGTGAGCGCGACACCCCGGTCCACGAGCCACTCAGCGAGATCCATGCCCGGCCCCGGTTCGCCGCCGAGGTAGGTGTCGGCGTCGTCCCAGTGCGCGCCCCAGCCGGTGTGGAACAGCACCGCGTCACCGGGCGCGGGATCGATGTCCGGCACCTCGATCACCTCGCCCGGGCCGAGCGGCGCGGCGTCCACGAGCCAGCCCCGGGTGACGATCTGCGGCACGGTCTCGATTCCGAGCCGGTTGAGCCCAGCGGCGCCCGCGAGCTCTCCGACACTCCAGCCGTTGTAGCCGCGATCGCCGATCTGCAGGTGGCCCAAGGCATCGAGGTGGGTGCCGACCTGTTGGGTACCCGCGACCTGTTCGGTGATCCAGTTGACGCGGTTGGTGCCCAGGCCGCCGCCGTTGCTGTGGTGCGCGGTGGTCACCAGCGTTTGGCGGAAGTAGCGCCCACCGAATGCGGGCACGTCCTGATCGAGGACCCGCCCCAGGTCGTACATCCGTCCCGAGCGCACCAGCCGCAGCGCGGCCGCACGCGTCGCGTCGGAGATGTGGTTGAGCATCCCGAGCTGATCCTGGTCGCCGAACGGCGACGGCCACCAGGCGGCGGCGACATCGCCTACTCGGAGGACCACGGCTCTCGGAAGTCCGCGTAAAGGGTCAGGCCGCCGTCGACGAAGATCGTCTGCCCGGTGATGTAGGCGGCGTCCTCGGAGGCCAGGAACGCGCACACCCCGGCCATCTCGTCGGCGGTGCCGGCGCGGCCCAGCGGGATGTGGCTTGAGACGATCTCCGCCTTGGCGGGATCCTCGGTCCAGGCGCGGTTGATCGGGGTGATCGTGGCGCCGGGG
>VAWT01000426.1:0-1512 GCA_005883415.1 Actinomycetota bacterium
TCATAGGCGGACGCGCGCAACCGGTTGAGCAGCACTCGCGACTGCGACTGAGCGCCGCACACGAGCCGCTCGTGGAAGGCGACATCCGCGTAGGAGGAGTCGCCTCCAGCGGCCACCGCCGGCTCGTCGGCTGACAGCTCGCTGCATCCGGGCAGCGGAGCATCGGCCTGCTCGTCTACGACGCTGGGCGAGGTGCCCCAGACGCGGCGGGAGATCACGTGGCCGCCCTCGCCCCAGACCACGATCGCGACGCCGTCCCCCGCCGCCGCCACCCGCGGGCGGCCCGTGCCGGTGCCCGAGTCGTCGTCGGGCGCGGTGTTGAGCGGCGCGGACTCAAGCGCCCAGTGCCCGCCCACGTAGTACGCGGTCCTCACGTCGTGTCCGCCGCCGGCGCCGGCCGCGGTGAACGCGAGGTAGGCCTTGCCGAAGTTGGTCATCTCGATGGAAGGGGTCGATGCCCCGCCGAACAGGCCGTTTGGTCGGCTGTATGCAACGCCGGTACTGGCGCGATCAACGACGTATAGAGCGCCGCCGTTGATAAATGCGACTAACAGCACCCCACCGTTGCCGGCCGCGATCACCGGCTGCGACGATGCGCCGCCCAATGCTGAGTCGACCTGCTCCGGGGCTTGGAAGCGGCCTCCGACCAGGCGTGAGACGAAGACGCGGCCTGCCTTCAGGTATACGAGTCCGCCGGTCCCGTCGCGCGCCACCGACAGGCCCAGACCGGACGGTCGCGCGATCGCTGCGCTCGGTCCGTCGATCACCTGGGGCGGAGCAGGGGTGGGCTGCGCCGCCGCGGGCGCTGCGATCGTCCCCAGCGCTGCTGCCGTTGCGAGCGCCGCGCCTGAACTCAGTTTTCGGCCGTACGGTCTGACGGTTGCTAGAACAGCAGACCGGCCCCGGGGTTGCGCCGCGACCAGCGGGCCCGACGGCCCTAACGATCCTTCAAGAACGACGGGATGTCGATCTCGTCGTCGCGGATCTCTAGTGAGGACCGCTGATCCTCGTCCATCGTGACGTCTCGATCGCGTCGCTGGCGGCGGGTGGTCTCACGAGCCATGCTCGGGCGGCTCAGGCCGTGGTCAAAGCCGGTCGCGATCACGGTGACCCGGACGTCGTCGCCCATCCCGTCGTCGATCACCGCGCCGAAGATGATGTTCGAGTTCGCGTCTGCGGCGCTCTGGACGATCTCCGCGGCTTCATTGACCTCGAACAGACCCAGGTCGTGCCCGCCGGTGATGTTGAGCAGGATCCCCGTCGCGCCCTCCACCGACTCCTCCAGCAACGGGGAGGAGATCGCGACCTTGGCCGCCTCGGCCGCGCGGTTCTCGCCGCTGGCGCTGCCGATACCCATCAGGGCGGTGCCGGCGTCGCGCATGATGGTGCGGACGTCCGCGAAGTCGAGGTTGATGAGGCCCGGAATCGTGATCAGGTCGGTGATGCCTTGAACGCCCTGGCGAAGGACGTTGTCGGCCTCGCGAAATGCGTCCAGGATCGTGGTGCGTCGCT
>VAWT01000426.1:1539-2938 GCA_005883415.1 Actinomycetota bacterium
GAGTGCGCCGATCTCGTTCTTGGCGATGTCGGCGATCACTGGCGCGGCGCCGGTGCCGGTGCCCCCGCCTTCGCCCGCGGTGACGAACACCATGTCGGCCCCCTTCAAGGCCTCCTTGATCTCGTCGCGCGACTCGGCGGCCGCTCCCTGGCCGATGTCCGGATTCGCCCCGGCCCCTAGGCCTTTTGTCAACTCGTGGCCGATGTTCAGCTTGATGTCGGCGTCACACATCGCGAGCGCTTGCGCGTCCGTGTTGCAGGCGATGAACTCGACGCCCCGCAGGCCGGCGTCGACCATGCGGTTGACCGCATTGGTCCCGCCGCCGCCCACACCGACGACTTTGATGACTGCCAGGTAACTGCCGCTTTCCATGGTGACCGTCCGACCCTCGAGGTAGCGTTGAGTGTTTTGCACCCATCCACTCTTAGCGGGAGTTTTGCACGTTATGCGCTGAAGATGCGGGAAGTCAACGAAGCGAGGCGCTCGCAACGTCCGTTGCAGATCGAGGAATTCTCGATGAGCGCCCGAGGGTTGCCGATTTTCAACGCTCAAGCTGCGGTTTAGGCTTATCCTCCCGATTGCGTAGAAGTGGGCTCACCGGTCGTCGAGCTCGTTCCGGCGGCTGCGCTCACCCCGGCGCTCGAGCCGCCGGTCGAGCTTGCGCTGGAGGCCGCGCCTGCCGCAGGGCGCTCCGGCACGGTCACGTCTATGTACACCGCGCCGGCCGAACCGGAATCAGCGAGCACCTCGGAGGCTGCCATCCACTTTGCTCGCAGCCGGTTGGCCGCGCCGAAATAGATGCTGGGACCGTTGCGAAGCTGCGCCACCAGTCCGTGGGGCGCGACCGTCGTGACCTGGATCAACCGTCCCAGCAGCGCCGTCGGCGCCGCGGCCAGCAGCGCGGCGGCATCCCGCGCGCCCGGATCGGTGAGGCGCGACCCCCCGGGCGGCACCCCGAGCGGGATCGTCGGTAGCGCGGCCGCAGGAACATCGTGCAGCAGTGTCCCGTCGCCGGCCACCGCGATCGTACGGCCCGCCGCGACCACGGCACCGACGGGACGCTGCTCGATCACGTGGATCCGCATGCCGTGGGGGAACTGAGTACTGACCTCGAGGTCCTTGACGACGGGATATGGCGAGACCGCCATGCGCAGTTGATCGGTGCGCACGTCGAGCGTGGTCATGTTCCGAGCGGCCGCCCGCAGCGCAGACGTGATCTGTCCCGCCTGGAGACCGTCCACACCGCTCACCGCAACCCGCGTGACCGACACCAGCGAGGAGTCACGCAGCCACAGCCATGCTCCCCCGCCGAGTACCGCGAGCGCGAGAGCCACGAACAGCGACATCCGAGCCCGCCTGGAGCGCAGTACACGGAGTCGCCGCGGTCTCGCGGTCGGAC
>VAWT01000173.1:0-15226 GCA_005883415.1 Actinomycetota bacterium
TCTGCGAGATCAGTTTCATTGCCCGCCAGAAGGACACTGCGTTCATCATCATGGCGCATCCAGCCTTTCGGTCGGTGTCGTTGTCATGACGTAAGGATGCGCCGCGGAGGCGATCTTGTCCAACGAATAATCATCATGGCAGTTATTTGCTGCACGCATTACACTCCTGGGGAGGTATGGAGATCCGGCAGCTCGAACACTTCGCCGCGGTGGCCGAGGAGCAGAGCTTCACCCGCGCCGCACGGCGCCTCAACTATGTCCAGTCCGCGCTGTCGGTCTCGATCCAATCGCTGGAGCGCGAGCTCGGCCTCCGGCTCTTCGACCGCGACACACGCCGCGTCGCGCTCACCGACGCGGGCGAGGCCTTGCTGCCGGCCGCCCGCCAGACACTGGCTTCGGTCGAGCAAACACGCGACGTCGCCGCCGAGCTCAAAGGCGTCGTGCGCGGCACGCTTCGCATCGGAATCATGCAGTCGCTGGGGTTCCTCGACGTGCCGGCCCTGCTCGGCGAGCTCCACCGCCGCCATCCGGACGTTGAGATCCAGATGCGACGTTCGACCGGCGGGTCGGTGGCACTTCTGGAGGAGCTTCACCGCGGAGGCATCGACATCGCGTTTGCCTCGGTGATCGACGACCCGGCCGACCTCGACATCGCCGAGCTGGGCACCGAAGAGCTCTACCTCGTCGGAGCGCGCCAGCTGATGCCCGCGCGGCGCAAAACCGTCAACCTCACCGACCTCGGCGAGACCACCTTCGTCGACTTCCCGGCCGGATGGGGCGTGCGCGCCGTGGTCGACCGGGCCTTCGCCGCTGCCGGCGTGAGCCGCCGGGTCACGATCGAGGTAGCCGACGTAAGCCTCTACCTTCAGCTGCTCGACGCCCAACTCGGCGTGGCGATCTCACCACGGTCTCTGCTCCCCGCGAACCACCCGTTCGAGATCCGCCGTCTAGAGCCGCCAATCAGCTGGCGGGTCGTGATGGCGCTCGCAAGCCGGCGGCCGCCCCGCGCCGCCGCCCGCGCGTTCGCCCGGCTGGCGCTCGATGGGCAAGCCGAGCACGATCGGCGACCGCCGCGCTAGCCGCAGTTACGCCCACCTGGTGGATCGTCCCCGACCCTCTGGTGGTCGAGGCGACAGGCCGCCCTCCCCGTTCGTCCACGTTCGCGGCATGCTCGATTCGTGAGAACCCCGACGAACTGCTCCGGATGGCTACCGCGAGTGGTTCCCGCTATATGGGCGAGGCGCGGGCCGGGCCGCTGTAGGCGCGCCAAGCGGCGCGCTTGGCGGCACGGCGCGCTGATCGCGGCCGCGGCAACGGGAGGACGACGGCGTCCTCCTGCGGCCAGCAGCCTGCAAGGAGGGCGTGTGGTCGAACGGCAGCCGACCGTGGGGGCATTCGAGGTCGGCCAGCCGGCCGAGTAGGCCCTCGCGGCTGCGTGTAAGCGCCGCAGCCGCGGCACCCCGACGTAGCGCGCCTTGACCGCCTGCGCCTTCTCCCCCGTCGGGTCGTAGAAGTACGCCTTGACCGTCGCCGGCGAGCGGCCCAGTTTGGCGAACCGAAGGCGCTATCGGTTCGCCGCTACGTCGGTTGGTCTTCGCGTAGGTGCTCGTGCACCATGCGGACGACTGTCGCGCCTTCGCCCACCGCCGAGGCCACGCGCTTGATCGAACCCTGCCGCACGTCGCCGGCCGCGAATACGCCGGGCATGCTCGTCTCGAATGTCCAGGGTTGACGGTCATCGTCCCAGTGCCCGCCGGGCTGCTCGCGAAGGTCGCGACCGGTGATGAGGTAACCGTCTGCGTCGCGCGCGATCTCAGCGGGGAGCCACTGTGTGTGCGGTTCACCGCCAATCATGATGAACAGCGCGGCCGCGGACACCTCCTCAACGGTGTCGTTTGCCCGATCAGCAAGCCTGATGCATTCGAGCGATCCGTTGCCGGCGCCGTCGACCACCTCCGTGCCGTGGCGCACGACGACGTTCGGAATGGACTCGATGGCGCGCACCAGGTAGCTCGACATCGACTCCGCGAAGCTGTCGCCACGAACGACCAGCGTGACCACGCGAGCGTGCTTGGCAAGGTCCAATGCCTCCTGTCCGGCCGAGTTGCCAGCGCCTACGATCAACACACTGCGCGCGCGCGTAACTCGGTCCCGTCGAGCACATGAACGATCCGATCATCGCCGCGCCGTTCGAGTGCAACCGCCTGTTGCGCAAAGACGATGTGGGCTCCCATCAGCCACGCTTGCTCGCATGTTCGCTCCATGAGAAGGCCACCGTTGATGCCGTGGGGAAACCCGGGATAGTTCCGGATCAGCGGGCTCGTGCCGGCCTGCCCGCCCGACATCGCCCGTTCGAGCATCACCGTTTCGAGCCCCTCGGACGCGGCGTAAACGGCCGCCGTCAGCCCCGCCGGTCCCGCGCCGACGATGGCCACTTCGCACGTGTCAATCTCGTTCTTGATGCTGACGCCGACGGCGCCTGCAAGATCGGGCAGGCTGGGATCGATCATGACCTGACCGTCGTAACGGATCACCACGGGGAGACGTGTCCCATCGAGCCCGGCCTGGTCCAGCAAACGCCGTCCGGCCTCACTCTCGGTCGCATAGACCCCGAACGGCATGCTGAACCGCGTCATCACGTCGCGCAGCTGCAGCACTCTGCTGTCGCCGTCAGCGGCGACGATCCGAAACTCCTCAAAGTTCGGCTCCTGCTCCACCGTCCACGACGAGAGGTACTCGCTCATCGCGCGGTACATCGACTCGTTGTCCGCCCATGGCCGCACGATGTGATAGTCGGCGCGCCCGAGCGCCATCGCCTGCACCGCCGGACTCGTCGACGAGTAGTCGCGATCGACCAACAGCACCCGCTTGGCCCCCGGATGCAATTCGTGCGCATGCGCAAGGAAGTCAGGCGCAGCGTCGTCGACGAGGAGCAGCGCCACCGGCTCGCTTGCAGCCGCCATCTCTTGCAGCGCGGCAAGAGCCGCCTCCGGCGAAGTGTCGCCCCGCAAGACGAAGTCGTTGCCGAACCGCCGGGAGAGGTCGGACAGCAGCACATCGAGCGAACTCGGGTCGTCATCGATCACGAAAAGCACCGGAGGAACCGCCGATCGCGCCATGTTCAAAGCCTAGCCCTGAGCTCACTGGTGACGCCGGCCGCCGGACTCGTCTTTGCGCATGGTGTCGTGCTAGCGGTGCACTCGCGCTGGGCGGGTTGTGGACTTATGCTCGCCGAATGAGGCAGCTTCGGGTTCGTTGGGCGTGGCGTCGGCCTCCCGGCTGGCTGCGGCGGCTGGCGGAGGTCGGCGCCTTGCCGTCGGACTCGGAGGAGCTACGTGTTCGCAAGGCGGTCCTGGTCCTGTCCTCCACACTGATGGCGAGTCTTGCTTTCGTCTGGGTTGCGACCTACGCCGCGCTCGGCCTGTGGGTGTCGGCCGCTATTCCCTTCGCCTATCAGGTCGCCTCCGCGGCCAGCATCTACATGTTCGCGCGGGCGCGCCGCTATCGCCTGTTCCGGACGAGCCAGTTATGGATGAGCCTGCTGCTGCCCTTCGCTCTTCAATGGAGCCTGGGCGGCTTTAGGAACTCATCGGCGGTGTGCCTGTGGGCTGTCACGTCGCCGTTGGGCGCGCTGCTGTTCGTGGGGGCGCGTCAGGCGACCCCATGGTTTCTTGCATTCGTCGGCTTGGTCGCGCTGTCGGCCGCGATCGATCCCGCGTTGGCTGCGGGCGCGCCCAACATTCCCGTCGGTCTCGTGGTCGCGTTCTTCGCGCTCACCATCCTCGGCGTCGCTGCGACGGTGTACGCGCTGCTTCAGTACTTCGTGCGAGCGCGCGAGCGGGCGCTTGCAGAACTCGCCCGCGAGCACCGCTTACTCGAACGCGAGCAGACCAAGTCCGAGCGCCTGCTCCTCAACGTCCTACCCGAGCCGGTGGCGGCACGTCTGAAGAAGGAGGAGGGAGTCATCGCCGACGCGTTCGCGGGCGTCACCGTGCTGTTCGCGGACATCGTCGGCTTCACCCCGCTGTCTGAGCGGCTGTCTGCGGCCGATGTGGTGGCGCTGCTGGACCGCGTGTTCGCAGGCTGGGATGCGCTCGCCGCCCATCACGGGGTAGAGAAGATCAAGACGATCGGGGACGCCTACATGGCCGCCGGCGGCATTCCGCTTCTACGGGATGATCACCCCAAGGCGATTGCCGAGCTGGCGCTCGCGATGGGTCCAGAGCTCGCGCGGTCAGCGGCAGGGACGGGATTGGCGCTCGAGGTGCGGATCGGCATCGACACCGGCCCGGTCGTCGCCGGCGTCATCGGCCGAGCGAAGTTCATCTACGACCTCTGGGGCGATGCCGTCAACACCGCCAGCCGAATGGAATCCCAGGCCGTCCCCGGCACGATCCAAGTCACGCCGCGGGCATATGAGCTTCTGCGAGAGCGCTACGAGCTGCGCCGGCGCGGCAGGATCGAGGTCAAGGGCAAAGGACCGATGACCACCTACCTGCTCCTCGGACGCCGCGATCAGCACGCGGGCTCGGCGAGTCGCGACCGTCACGACCACGCACCACACTCACAGGCCATTACCATCGCCGACGACGGCCAAACTCCAGCGAGCCCGAAGACCGAGAACCGCGACCACGGCAATCGCTAAAGCCGGCGCTCGACCGGGACCGGCGACGGACGGCTCGGAGCGAGCCGCGCGCGGCGGCTCGATCGCCATCCGGAACGAATTGGGACTTCGATTGGGATGTAAACGCATGCCTGAACAGGCAGTGAGCCGCCATTCGCCTTGTCCCTCAAGACCCACGCGTGCATTTTCTGCGGGAAGTAGTTAGGCAGCCTGCTTCTCGACAGCGGCGAGGGCACGACGAAGGAACCAGCCCCATACCCACTTGCCGGCTGTGTGGTGGACCGCGCTGGCGATCCTGCCCTTCGGCCCACGGCGGAACCCGCGGTGTAGGACTATCTCCACCTCGCTCCCCCCATCGCAGGGGGTGGCCCGCAGCTCCCAGGTGCTACCAGGCTCAAACACGCTGGAGTCGATCACCGTCGCCTTGACCAATCCCGGTTGCGACCAGTCGTAACGGCCCCGCTCCCAGAAGAGGCCGACGACCCAGGTGCCCTCCGTTACGTCAGCGAAGGTCTCTCCGTGCTCGTGTACTTCGAGGTGCTTTACGTTCACGTTCGACCACACGTCGGCGCGCCGTTCGGAGAAATCGCGTCCGGCGTCGAGCACCCGCTCGGGAGGTAAGGAGGTCTTGGTGGCGACCCTGATGGTCAGCTTCTCGGTGTCCACGCCGTTGCGGACCGTGTCTGTGACTGCACTCATTTCGAGACCTCCTGAGTCATCGTTGTGTTGGTGAACCCCTCCTCCCGGGTCGCATCTGCGACACGGGCGCCACCACCCGAATATGGGTCGGAGGTGTGGCGAGATGCGGCCAGCGGCTTGAGCGCCAGCAGCGAGACGCTGCGGGCGCCGTACTCGTGACTCGTAACCGAGCGCTTGGGCGAGCGGACGGCCGGTGGGGAAGTGGAGGTCGCGGTCCGCCTCGTTTGCAACGTCGCGGTACATCTGGGCGATGTGGCGGTTGAGCTCTTCTGGACCACGCCACGGGGGGCGGGCTGTGTGGTGTTTGTGTGCATGCCGGCAGCGTCGCCGACGGGCCTTCCCTAAACCTTCCTGAAAGGTTCGATGAATCGGCGACGGGGAGTCCGCGGGCGTCTGGGCAAGCAGGTCTCACTGGGTCTCGCGAGTCCAAGCTGCCAAGCGCGAGACATAGGCGTACGCCAGCCGGGCACTTGGTGGCCGTGGCGACCGCGCCACCGTCGAGGTCAAGTGGCTGAACGCCAGCGCGGCCTCGGACAAGCTCGTTGGCGCCGCACTAGCCTGCGGCGTCGGAGGGATTGGGCGCCGCCTGCTCCTACCGACCAGGGCGCTCGGGCGCAAGAATGCGCCCGAGCGGGTCGACGTTCCTTGGTTGGCGCCTCATGCGTGTCCGAGGGAGACCTCGGGAAGGACGCGGTGTGCCCAGTGTGGTAGGTACCAGGCCCAGCGGCCCATTAGCCGTAGCAGCACGGGGAGCAGGAGCAGCCGGATCAGCGCCGCGTCGAGGAGGACGGCGATGCCGAGGATAATGCCCATCTCCTTGGGTGGGAGCGGACCGGACAAGGCGAAGGTGAAGAACACGGCGACCATCTCGGCTCCGGCGGCGAAGATCACGCGACCTGAGTGGGCGAGGCCTTCGATCATCGCTTCTTTGGGATCGTGGCTGCGGTCCCAGTGTTCCTTGGCGCTGGAGAGCAGGAACACGGTGTAGTCCATCGAGATCGCGAAGATCATCGCGAAGAAGAACACCGGTCCCCAGGCGTCAAGGAAGCCTTGTGGTTGGAACCCGAGCAGCGAGTGCAGCACGCCGTCCTGGAACACCCATTTCGCGACACCGAATGCGGCGGCCGTGGCGAGCAGGTTGGTGAGCACGCCGACCGCGGCGAGGAGCGGTGCTTGGAGCGCGATCAGTAGCAGTAGGAATCCGAGGCCGAGAACCACGCCGATCACCAGCGGCGTCTTCGCGGAGAGGGCGTTCTGAAGGTCGTCTTTCTCGGCGACGGCGCCGCCGACCAGCACCCCGGTTGGCAGCGCCGCGTGGAGGCGCTCGATCGTCGCACCGACCGCCGGGCTGGAGGGATCCTGCTTCGGGATCGCGGTCACGAGCGCGTAGCCGTTGCTCGTCTGGGTTGGGAGCACAGCGGTGATTCCGGGGTCACGCGCGGTTATCTGCGCAATGTGGGTGGCGAGTGCCACGGGCGCGACGATCTGCAGCGGCCCGGTCGCTCCAGGGCCCATTGCCGCCTGTACCTGCTGGTAGCCGACGCGCGAGGAGTCAGCGGTCGGGATGACCTTGATCGACGGCATCGCGATCTTCAGCTGGGTAGTGGGGATCGCGAGCGCGACGAGCGCGGCGAGCGCGAGCGCGCCGTAGGCGACCGGTCGCTTCCAGAGTCGCTCGCCCCAGGCGGCGAACCTGTCTGAGCGGTGCTCGCCGGAGCGCGCCCGCGGGAGCCCGAGCTTGTCCACTCTCGGGCCCAGCTTTGTGAGCACGGCTGGGAGCAGCGTCAGCGTCGCGGCGAGGACGAAGATGACCGCGAGCATGATCCCGAGGCTGGTCGAGCGAAATGCTGGGCTCGGGACGAGCATCACGGCGCTCAGCGAGATCAGCACCGTCCCCCCGGAGAACAGGACCGCTTTGCCGGCGGTGTCCATCGTCACGGCCGTGGCGTCGACCGCCGACAGCTTTGAGCCGAAGAACGCGCCGCGGAAGCGGTGCACAATGAACAGCGCGTAGTCAACTCCAAGCGCGAGCGCGAACATCAGCGCGAAGTTCATCGCCCAGATCGACACCGGCATCACCTTGGTGGCGAGGTACAGCGATCCAGCGGCCGCCATCAGCCCGAGCATCGTCAGCATCAAGGGCAGCCCGGCCGCGACCAGCGAGCCGAACGCGACGAGCAGGATCAGGACCGTGACCGGCCACGAGATCACTTCTGATTTGAGCATCGCGGAGCGGTTCGCGGCGTTGAAGTCAGACCACATCGCCGGCGCGCCGGTCAGGTTCACCCGGACGCCGCCGGATGTCAGCGCGGCGAGCTTTCCCTTCAGACGATCCGCGGCCTGGACCATCGCGTTCGAATCGTGCGCGGCTCCGGCCCGTACGATCGCGGTGTGCCCGTCCCGAGAGATCGACACGCCGGTGCTTGGCTCGAGCACGGTGCTGACCGCGCCGTCGGCGCGCAAGGTGCGCTCAACGCGCGCGATCGCGGCCCGGAACGACGGCTCGCTCACGGTCTTGGCGGGCGAGCTGACCACGGTCATCAAGCCGTAGCTCGAGAGACCGCGGAAGTTGCGATCGATCAGCTGCCGCGCCTGCACCGACTGCGAGCCGGTCGCCTCCCAACCGGCGCCGGACAAGGCAGTCTCGACACGGGGGGCGAAGAACCCGAGCACTACCGCGACCAGCAGCCACGCGATCAGCACTACCCGAAAGTGGGTCGCGGTGTAGCGGCCGAGGCGGCCGATCGGACCAACGCGGGACGTGGGGGTTGTGTTCGTTTGCATGCCGTGCAGCGTCGCCGGCACGCCTTCCCTAAACCTTCCTAAGCGCTGATCTGCGCTCTCTGCAGCCGTTCCAGCGTTTCGCGCGCCCGCCGCTCGTTGAGCAGCTGTCCCGCCGCGGCGTAGCCCTCGGCGGCGCGGCGCACCGCATACGCGGCGGCCGGCTGATCACCTTCGGCGAGCAGCAACTCGGCCCGCGCCTCGGCCACGGCCGCTGGCCAGGGGCCGGCCGGCCAGCGCCCCGCGCCGTGCTGGGCGCGCTTCAGGAACTCGTGGCCGCGCTCGACCTGGCCGGCGCGGGCGCATACGGTCGCAGCGGCCAGGTGGTAGCTCGTTGGGCAGAACGGGCAGACCCAGCGTGGGTCGAACAACGTCTCCGCACGCTCGATCAGCGCGAGTGCCTCGGCGCCTTCGTCGGGTACCTGGAGAAGCACGCCGTAGATGAGGAACAGCAGATGCTGGGCGAGGGGCGAGATGTGCGCGAGCTCGAGCGCCTCCTCGAGCTGCGCCCGCGCGCCGGCGTGGTCGCCCAGGTGAAGCAGCGCCTCGCCCAGGCGCATGCGTGCCAGTGACTCGCCTCCAACCGCACCCACCTCGCGGCTGAGGCGCGCCGCGTCGACCAGGTGCGCGCGGGCCGACTCGAGGTTGTCGGTGAACAGCTCCGTCTCGCCCAGCACGGTGGCGGCGAACGCCTCGCCGCGCCGGGCGCCTGCCTGGTGCGCCTGCGCGCCCAGACGTTTCGCGAAGCCGGCGATGCCGTCGTAGGGGTCGCCCGCTGTGAGCACGTACTCGGTCACGCACAGGTAGGCGTCGAAGACGCGACCGGCGAGCTCCGACGAGTCCCAGACGTGCATGAGCTGGTGCCGGGAATGCTGCTCCCAGCTGCCGTCCAGGTGGGCGAGCATTCCCCTGAGGTCGGCGAGCTCGCCCGGGTCGGCAGCGACGCCCTCCGCCTCGGCGGCCAGCCGGCGCGCGCCCTCCCAATCGCCCGTGTGCCAGGCCACCATGCCGCGCAGCAGAGTCAACTCACAGAGGTCTTCGGGCCGCTCGGCCTCCACCCCCTCGAGCGCTGCCTTGGCGCCCGGAATGTCGCCCGCTGCGAGGCACGCGCGCGCCTGCTGCGCTCGCAGCGCGGGCATCCGCTCCGTCGGCGCGACCTCGATCGCCTCGGCGTAGGCGCCGGGAGCGCGGGCCTCGCCAGCTCCATGGAGCAGCTGCGCTCGCAGCGCAAGGAGGGCCGGGCGCTCGGTCTCGTCCGCATGCTCAAGCGCCAGCTCGGCCCACTCACCGCCGTCGCGATAGGCGCCGACGCTCGCTGCCCACTCGGCGGCCTGCGTGAGCAGTGGGACGGCGTCCCGGGCCAGGCCGGCGCGAAGCAGGTGGTGGGCGACCCTTTCGGGAGGGGCGCCATCGGTGGAGAGCAGAGCGGCAGCATCCGCATGCATGCGACGCAGCGTCTCCTCGGGCAACCGCGCGGCCAGCTCTTCTCGCACCAATGCGTGCCGGAAGCGGTAGCGGCCGCGCGCACTCTCCAGCACGCCGGCCGCCTGGGCCTCACCGAGCGCCTCGTCGACGCGCTCGGCGCCCGCGAGTGCCTTGAGTTCGCCGCCGGTGAAACCGTCGTCGATCACGGCGAGCGCGGCGAGCAGCAGCTCGCCGAGCGGCTCGAGCCGCTCGAGCCGCCGCGCGACGACCTCACGCAGCCGCGTCGACACCGTGACCCCTCCGGAGGCGTCCACCGACGCTGCCAGCTCCTCTGCGAAGAACGGGTTGCCCGCCGCCGAGCGCTCAATGGCACCGAGGGCGCTGGGCCGCAGCGGCCGGCTGGCGGCCCGTCGCGCTACCGCGGCGAGCGCAGCGCGATCGAGTGGACCGAGCGCCACCTCAGCCGCGGCGCCGCGCTCAAGCAGGCTCGAGCGCACCAGCGCGGACGGCTTGGGCAGCGCCTCATCGCGCATGCCGGCGACCACGAGCAGGCGCTCGCCAGCGGCGCTGCGCGCAAGGTGGTGCACAAGCGCCACCGTTGCCTCGCCGGCGGCGTTCAGGTCGTCGATCGCGAGCACAACGCCGCGCTCCGCGGCAGCCTGCCCCAGCAGCTGAGCGACCGCCGAGAAGACGCGATGGCGATCCACAGCCTCCTCCGCCGCCCCCGCCAGGGGGCGCACCGAGGGCAGCAGTCGCGAGAGCGCGACCTGTGCGCTGTCGGTGAGGGCGCCGGTCAGCTCCGGGCGCCGCGCCGCAAGCGGGTCGAGCGCCTCCACGAGCGGCGCGTACGGCGTGCGGCCCTCCGCCTCCTGCGCGGCGCCCCGCAGCGTGTGAAAGCCGAGCCCCTCCGCCTCGGCGAGCACAGCCTCCAGGAGGCGCGTCTTACCGATCCCAAGCGAGCCCGTGACGAGCAGCGCGCCGCCGTCGCCGGCGGCGGCACGCTGAAGCACGCCGAGCGCCGAGGCGAGCTCTCGCTCACGCCCTTCGACGGAAGCGTGGAGAAGCCGAGCCGCGCGGACGGCCGGGCCGCGCGTGAGCTCGCGCTGAAGCGCCAACGTCTCCTCGGAAGGCTCCGCCCCGAGCCGCGCGAGCTCGTCGCGCAGCAGCCGGAATTGGCGCGCGGCGGCTGGCCGGTCGCCACTCGCTACGCGGCGGCGCATCAGCGCGCGGTGGGCCTCCTCGTCAGCCGCGTCCTCGCGCAGCACCTCCTCCCAGCGGCCGTGCGAGCGCAACACCGCGAGGCGGCGCTCGCGCAGCCTCGCGCGCGGGCCGAGAGTCCACTGCTCGTAAGGCTCGTCGGGCAGCAGCTCGCCGCCGTAGGCAGAGTCGTCGCCGCGCTCGAAACGCTCGACGTCGATGGTCACCTCGGCGTCCGGGGCGAGCTCGACCACCCCGCCTCGAAGCACGACCGCTCCGCGGTCGCCGAGCGCGCGGCGCGCGTAGCTCGCGGCCTTGTGCAGGTTGGACGCGGCAGCATCCGCGCCGAGCTTCGGCCATAGCATCTCGAGCACCTCGTCGCGTGGCATGCGACGGCCGGGAGCGAGCGCGAGCACCTTCACCAGATCCGCCGCACGCCGCTGCGCCCACGCGTTGGCCGGGACAGGTCGCGAGTCCACCAGCACCTCGAAACGTCCGAGCAGTCGGACGTGAAGCTGCTGCATACGAACCCACCATACCCCCAGACCGCGATCGCCCTCATCGAGGTCCTGGTTCCACTGCTCAACCAGACCGGACGAGCTTCGCGCGCTACGCCGAGGCCCGATGCCAGCGCTCGCCGGCATGCAGCAATCCCAGCGAAGGCGGGCGTCTGGATGATCGCGGCGCACCCGCTCCCCCGAGGCGAGCTGCCAGCGGTGGACGGATCCGGCGACGCTGACGTGCTGCGGTTACGATCGACTGCCGTGGAGCCCCTGCTCGAGCGTGAGTCTGAACTACAAGCGCTTGTTGAGGCGGTGGACGCGGCGGGCGGGGGAACCGGATCGTTCGTGCTCGTCGCGGGCGAGGCGGGAATCGGTAAGACGTCGTTGCTGCGGGCGCTCCGGACCAGGTTGGAGGGTCGCGCGGCGTTCGTGGTCGGGGCGTGCGAGGCGCTGTCGGTGCCAGTTCCGCTCGGCCCGGTGCGCGAGCTGTTCGCGGCGACCGCCGCGACCGGCGTCATGTCGGAGGGCGTCGACCGGTTCGCGCTCGCGCGATCGCTGTTGGAAGCGTTGCGGCGGACCGAGCCGGTCGTCGCGGTGCTCGAAGACGCGCACTGGGCGGATCCGGCGACGCTCGACGTGCTGCGCCTGCTGGCGCGCCGGGTCGAGCGCGAGGGCGTGGTGCTCGTCGTCACGTATCGCGACGACGAGCTTGCTGCGAATTCGCAGCTGGCGCTGCTGGTCGGTGACTTGGCGAGTACGCCGGCGGTCCAGCGGTTGACGCTGCGACCGCTGTCCGAGTCCGCGGTTGGGTCGCTGGCGGCGTCGACGGCCGTCGATCCGCGCGAGCTGTCGCAGCTGACTGGCGGGAACCCGTTTCTGGTAGTCGAGGCGCTTGCGGCGCGCGGCGGTCTGCCGTCGACGGTCCGGGATGCGGTGCTGGCGCGGGTCGGGCGCCTTGGAGTGGAGGCGCGCGGCGTCGTTGACGTTGCTGCGGTGGTGGGCCAGCGTGTCGCGCCTGCGCTGCTCGCCGCGGTCGCGCCGAGCACTGTCGAGGCGGTCGAGGACGCGCTCGCGTGCGGTGTGCTGATCGATGACGGCGGCGAGCTGGTGTTCCGGCACGAGCTTACCCGCCAGGCGGTTGAGGCTTCGATCGCCGCGCCGCGCCGGGCGGCGCTGCACGCGCGGGTGCTGGCAGCGTTCGCCGGCGACGGGGAGCACGAGGACCACGCGCGCCTGGCGCACCACGCCGAGCGGGCGGGGCTCGCGGCCGACGCGAGCCGCTTCGGCGTGCTGGCGGCGGCTGACGCCGAGCGCGTCGGGGCGTTGCGCGAGGCCGGTTTGCAGCTCGCGCGCGCGCTGCGGTTCGGGGCCGGCCTCGACGCCGGCGAGCGCTTTGGGCTGCTGGTTCGGCTCTCGCGCGCGCTGAACTTCGAGGGCCAGATGGAGGAAGCGCTGCGGGCGGCGGCGGACGCGGTCGCGATCGCCGAGCGGCAGCTCGGCGCGGGTGCGCACGGCCGGGCGCTGAACGTGCTCGCCGCGGCGCTTTGGTCGTTGGACCGGGTGGTCGAGGCGCGCGCGGCCGCGGAAGCGGCGATCGTGCTACTCGAGCGCACGGCCGAGCCCGGCGAGCTGGCGCGCGCGCACTGTGCCCGTTTGAGGATCGAGGCGGTGGCGTTCGAGCCGTCGGCGGTAACCGCTGCGGCACCGCGCGCGCTCGAGCTCGCGGCGGCCGCCGGGGTCGATGAGGCGCGGATCGACGCCGAGATCTCGCTCGGTCTGGCGTACGGGCACCAGGGCCGTCCCGAGGCGAGCGCCGTGCTGGCCCGGGCGCGGGCGGACGCGCGCGCCGCCGGCCTGCACGTGCAGACGATCCGCGCGTTGGTCAATAGCGTCGTGGTCGCCGCCGACGCGCGCGAGCACGCGACCGTCGACGCGCTCGCCGCCGACGCGCTCAGGGTGCTCGACGACTACCAGGCAGTGATCCCCCGCCACGCGGTTCTGATCGCGGTCGCGCGCAGTCTGCTCGATCGGGGCCGCTGGGATGATGCGCTCGAGCACGCGGCGCGGGGCCGGCGCCAATGGTTCGGGGAGGTGCCGCTTGCGCTCGCGGTCGAGGCGCTGGTCCGCGCGCGGCGGGGCGAGCCGGGCGCCGAGGCGCTGCTCGAGCAGGCCGTGACGGGCGTCGCTGGCGTGCCCGAGGGGTGGCGCCACGCGATGCTTCATGCGGCGCGCGTTGAGGTCGCGTGGCTGCGCGGCGACCGCCACAGCCTGCTCGCTCAGGTGCAGGCCGTCCGGGCCGCGCCATGGTTTGCCGAGTTTGGGCGCCCGTCGGGCGAGCTCGCGCTGTGGGCCGCACGCTGCGGTGACCGGCTCGATCCGCCGGCGACGGCACCCGAGCCGGTGCTCCTCGAGCTGGCTGGCGAGTGGCGGGGCGCGGTTCGGGCGTGGCGCGCGCTCGGCACACCGTACGAGGCCGCACTCGCGGCGCTGCCTGGGGCTGATCGCGCCGCGCGCGCGGCTGTGGCGGCGCTGCGGCGGCTCGGAGCGCGTGCCGCCGCCAGGGAGTTCGCGCGCGCCCGCTCCGAGCGCGGCAGCCGGGCGCCTCGGGGCCCGCAGCACGCGACGCTGGCGAACGCCGCCGGGCTGACGCGGCGCGAGCAGCAGGTACTCGAGCACGTCGCGCGCGGCGAGACCAACCCCGAGATCGCACGGGCACTGCATCTGTCCGAGCGGACGGTCGCGCATCACGTCTCGGCGATCCTCGGCAAGCTCGGCGCCGGCAACCGGACGGCCGCGGTCGAGGCGGCCCACGCCGCCGGAGCGCTGCCAGGAGATAGGCACCTGGGGCCACCGATATAGGCAGGCTGACCGATGTCCGGTGCGCGTCGTGACCGTAGTTTCGCGGCCACGGAATCCCAACCTGAGGAGGCACGGTGAGCAGCACCACGCAAACGGGCACGGCGGCGATCGAGGGACGGTTGTGGAGCGTTCGCGCAGATGACTGGGCGGCGATCCAGGAGCGCCAGGTCGCTCCCGCATACGAGGCGGCGCTCGACGCGCTGCGGGTCGGACCGAGTACGCGGCTGCTCGACGCCGGCTGCGGCGCGGGTATGTTCCTGCGGCTGGCGGCCGACCGCGGTGCGGACGTGCAAGGGCTCGACGCCAGCGAGGGTCTGCTCGCGCACGCCCGCAGCCGCGTCCCCGGCGCCGAGATCCAGCAGGGCGAGCTCGAGCAGCTCCCATACGAGGACGCGAGCTTCGATGCCGTCACCGGCTTCAACTCGTTCCAATACGCCGGAAGGCCGGCGGACGCGCTCTCCGAGGCACGGCGCGTCGTGCGGCCCGACGGGCGCGTGCTGCTGCTCAACTGGGCCCCCGCGGAGCTGTGCCAGGCGGCCGGCTACCTGATCGCGCTGGGCGCGCTGATGCCGCCCCCACCGCCGGGCGCCCCGGGACCGTTCGCGCTGTCGGACGTCGATCCGCTGAAAGCGCTGTTCGCCGATGCCGGGCTTGACGTGGTCGCGGTCGAGGACGTCGAGTGCATCTGGACCTACCCCGATCAAGCGACCGCGATCAGGGGGCTGATGTGCTCGGGCCCGGTCGTGGGTGTCGCCGAGCACGCCGGCGAGCAGGCAGTGCGCGACGCGACCGCCTCGTTCCTCGAGCCGTTCCGCACCAACGGCGGCGGCTACCAGATCACGAACGTCTTTCGCTATGTCATCGGCGCTCCCCGCGGCTGAGCCCGCCGCGAACTGGTCGGCGCCCGGCGAGGGCGAGCGGCGGTGGTTCCTCGGCACCTTGGCGATCGTCCGGGTGCCGGGCGAGGCCACCGACGGTCGTCTGGCGGTGCTCGAGTTCCTGTTTCCGCGGGGCGCCTCGCCCCCGCTCCACACCCACCCGCAGGACGAGAGCTACGTCGTGCTCGAAGGATGGCTGACGGTGCAGGCGGGACCCGACCGCTTCGAACTCGGCCCCGGCGGCGTCGCGGTCGTCCCGA
>VAWT01000173.1:15248-15903 GCA_005883415.1 Actinomycetota bacterium
CACCACCAGATCAACCTCGGCCCGCCGCTGGAGGTGCAGAGATGAGCGATTACACGATCCGAGCGGTTACCGACGTACCGGACATCTTCGACGGCCGCTACCCCGGTGCGATGCGGTTCATGACCGAGCCGCTCGACGCGCGGCAGGTCGCGCTGACCCACCGCCTGGTGCCCGCGCGCTCCGGCGGCAAGGGCAGCTACGGGCACCGCCACAAGACCCAGGAGGAGATCTACTACGTGGTCTCCGGGAAGCTCCAGTTCAAGCTCGAGAACGAGGTGATCGACGTCCCCGCCGGCAGCGCCGTACGGGTCGCCCCGGCGGTGACACGCTCGATCTGGAACGACGGCCCCGGCGACGCCGAGCTCCTGATCTGCTCGATCCGGCTCGATGACCCACACGCCGACGGCGAACTGATCGACAACTTTTGGCCCGAGAACAGAGCACAAGAATGAGCGGTCCGCTTTTCGCGGATGGCGCGCACGCCGCGGACGTGGCCGTTACGGCGTTCGCGCAGCGAGGTCGCGGCAGCGTCGGGAGGCTGTGCGTGCTCGCTCGGCCCGCTCCAGCTCAACGCTGGCCAGCTGCTCCCGGTTCTTGCTGAAAAGATACGCGGCGTGCTGGTCGGCGAGGCCCGCAGATCGCTCCAGCGTGGTGG
>VAWT01000150.1 GCA_005883415.1 Actinomycetota bacterium
TTCCCGTTCGCGTCCTGATAGAACGCCATGTCACCCGTGCCGAGCATGATGTGGTTGGCGCCAGTTCCACCCATCACGCTCTGGTGATAATCGTCAGACATCGAATAGTGGCGGGCTAGAGGGTTGCGGGGCGCGATCGACAATTCGTTGTCGATGCGGCGGTTGCCTTTGTTGTGATGCCGAGATTGGTGAGCAGGGTTTGCATGTTGCGGCGGAGGGTTTCGTAGTCGCGGTCGATGGTGGTCCAGTTCTTGGGTGGGCGGCCTTGTCGTGGTGTGCGGATTCCGGCGGCGAGGGGCGCGATGATCTTGTCGCGGAGGGTGAGTAGCGCAGCGATCGTCCGCCCGGCGAGCTCGGGGACGTGGTAGCGGCGCGTTCGGCCGGGTTTGATCACGAGCTGTTTGCCGCGTAGCTTGCGCAGGTCGTAGGCGCCTTGGCGGATGCTGTAGTCCTCGGGGGCCTGTCCGGTCATTGCGCGTACTTTGGCGGTGAACTGGGCGACGGTGAACCCGGCCGGGGCGACCGCCAGGGAGAGCGCTGCGGCGAGCGCGGCACGGACCCGGGGACGGTTCATGTCCAGGCCGCCGGTTCGGGTTGCGCCCAGCGTGGAGGGCGTGGGTAGCTGGTCGAGGATCCCGTCGGGCAGGAACCCGAGCTCGACGCAGTCGAGCATGGTGGTGAAGCGGTCGACCATGCCGGTCAGCCGGGTGGTGATCTGCGGGAACTTGTCCAGTCTGCGCCCGCAGCCGAGCTGTTTGGTGTGATGCGCGATCGCTTCGAAGCGCAGGACGCGTTCGCCTTTGGTGTATGCCTTCAGCGTCAACAGTCCGAAGTGGACTTTGAAGATCGTGAGGTTCCACCGAGGTTTCTCGATCACGACTGCCTGTCGTTCGGATAGCTGTTGGCCGGGTTTGCGGTGCGGGCGGCCTTTGCTGCCGAACAGCGTGCGCACCGTCGGGATGTCGAGCCGGGAGCGGGTGCGGTCGATCATCGTGTTGAACCGCCGGTCCATTCGGGCGCCGGAGGCGAACGCCAAGTTCCGGCTGTACTCGACCTGGTAGATCGAGTACTCGTAGCGAAAGCCGCTCTGCTCTTGTTCGTCGCTGCTCAGCCCGTAGCACAGGCACGCGGTGTAGATCCACCGGTCGATCACCTGGCTCAGACGCCCTACGATCCCGGGTTGGGACAAGGTGTCTGCGATCTGCGCCAGCCGCTCAGGGTCGCCGGTCTGGGTGAAGCAGTTGCCCTCCTTCGTGTATCCAATCCCCGCTGCGCGCGCAGCGGCCGCGACGTACTCGTGGCCGTTGAGCATCACCTGCGCACCGAACGGCGGGTGGCCGCTGATCTTGATCGTGACGTGCCCCCACGTCGGGTCGATGATGTGAAACGAGTAGTGGTTGACGAACTGTCTGGTCTTCTCCAGGTGATGGATCACGCCCTTCGCGGACCGGTCGACCTTCCACACCAGCGCCGGTGACCGGTTCACGAGGATCAGGAACACGCCCACCCCGACCTCCGGGTGCTCGGCCAGATACTCCTCGGCGATCTGATGCTTGCGCTCCCCGGCCTTGCAATCGATCACCGGAATCCCGTGCGCCTGCGCCGAGGCACGCAGCCGGCGGGCGAACCGGCCCGCGAGCCGCATCAGGTGGGCGTTGTCCAGCCGCTCGTCGCCGTCGGTGTGCCAGCGCCGCCACCACACCCGGAACCCGCCGGGCGCGTGCCCCATCTGGTAGTACGCGTTCAGGACGATCCGGTCCGGGCAGTCATAGCTACCGGTCAGCAGATCGCCGCACCGCTCACTGAGCAGGTCGGTCATCCGCCGACTCTAGGCTCACCTCGCGCTAGGGATCAACCAGGCGCACGAACCCGACTGAGCCCAACGGGGTCAACGGCACGTGCCGGCCGGACTGCCCCGAAGGGGCCACCGGTTCCGGGCGGAGTCCCGGACACCGGAGTAGTTCGACTTGGTGGCGGGAACGCGTGACGTTGTGACGAGTTTAGGATTGGCTTGCGGGCATGAGGCGGGCAGCGGCGGTGTAGTCGTGGACGGCTTGGTCGAGGGTTGCGAGCGCGTGTCGGAGTTCCGCTTTGGCGGGCGGTTTGTCGGCGTCGAGCAGGGGTCGTAGGAGCCGGTTTTGGAGCTTGGTGTAGAAGACGGCGACGCGGATGCCGTCCGGGGTGAGTTGGTAGGTGTTGCTGTGGGGCAGGCGTTGGATGAGGCCGTGTAGGCGCAGGCGGCGGAGGTCGTAGCTCATTTGGCTGGTGCTGTAGTCCTGGCCGAGGTGTCCGGCGACGAGCCCGCGAAGGCTTTTGTTGGTGAAGCCGGTGACGGCGTGTAGGACGTGGCAGAGGGCGCCGGCCAGGGCTATGGCGCGTTTGTCCCCGAAGCGCAGGGCTCCGGTTCTTTGGCCCTCATGGTGGGGCTGGTGGATGCGCTCAAAGAGCGCAGAGCCGATGGCACAGCTCTGGCCGGCTTTCTCGATCATAAGCAGTCGGTGGTTGACGGCGCGAGCTTTGTTGATGAGTTCGGGAAGGTGATGCAGGCGGGCGAGGACCCCGAGGTCGGCGGGCTTGTTGATGACCGTCTCGACGCGCAGCGCGCGGCCGTCCTTGAGGTATTGCTTGACCCGCGAGTGCTTGTAGTGGAAGTCGATCCGCACGTCGGTGCCGGTGGAGAAGACGCGGGTGCCGAACGATTCGCGGGTGGTCTTTCGGACTTGGCGGGCGAACACGATGGAGACCTCTTCGGGGCGGCCGATTCCGATGTTGTCGGCCACGAGCGCTTCGAAGAAGGCGCGGGCGCGGCGAGGCGCGTCGAGCACCAGCGTGCGGGAGATCTCGACCTGGCGCATCGACAACTCCCACCAGTAGCCCGCGCCACGATCCTCCGCGGTTAGCGGAGTCGGGATGCCGAGGATCCAGCGGTCAAAGAAGGCCTGGACGTGATGGGGACCGAAGCTGTCACACAGGGCCTGCAGCCGCCTAGGATCCGGGCAGCCCGCGAACCCGTTGGACAGCGCGGTGAACGCAAGACCGTCGCGCAGCGCCTGGCGTTTGACCCATTCGTGGCCATTGAGCCAAACCTTCCCGGGCCACGGGGCGTAGGTGCAGAGCTTGATGAACCCGGGACCGAAGTCCGGGTCGAGGATGTAGAAGTAGTAGATCCCGACGCGGCGCTCCTCCTTGAAGAAGTCCAGGCTCACCGCCTTACCGAGCGCCGCGCGGTTGCGGGCGCCGATCACCCACTGGAACTCCTGGCAAGCGACGATCGCGACGACGCCAAAGCGGCCCTCGCGCTCGGCCCGTTCCAGGTAGGGGCGGACGTGATCGAGCTTGCGATCATCCCAGCGCGACCGATCCGGCTTTTTCAGCCGCAACACGGGAATCTTGTGGGCGGTCGCGAACGCGCTGACCTCGCGGCGGAACCGATTGCCGATCCGCTGAAACAGCGCTGTGGACGGGATCTCGTTGCCCAGATGCCCACACAGGAAGCGCACAACCTGGCCACCGACCTGCAGATTCGGCACGTACGCGTTCAGGTACAGCCGATCGACACACTCGATCTCGAGCGTCACATGACCCTCGAGCACATCGTTGATGTTCGCCACGCTCGCCATCACCGGATGGTGAACGCGAAGGGCAGGCTTTGCCCGCCCGACCCGTCCGGCCCTCGACGGGGGGAGGCCGGGAGGGGGGCCCGCCCCCCTCCCGCTAACGCCGATTTTCGCTTGAGGGTTGAGCGGGCGGGGGTTTGCTGGCCTGGCCTGGCTGAGGGTCCGAAACGGCTGCTGGGCTGGGTTTTGAGCGCGTGAGCGCCGCGCCGGTTGAAGCGAGTGGGGGTGATCTCGTTGACTGGTATCTATCTGCTTTAGAAGGACACAAGCGGTGGTGAGTCGCTTGGACGCTCGCCGCGAGGGGCGTCTGCGGCCGAGATACCCTGGTTTTGAAGCCGCGGGATGGGGTGCTCGGCTGGCGGCGGGCAGGCGTCGGCGGGTCCATCCGACCGAGACGATGTACTATGCGGATCGTCCAGTCAGCGAGATCGCCCCAACCCAGGCCGGGCGGTGAGTTCTTCGCCCGGCCGGCGGATCCGACCCAGCGCCGGTACGAGGCGCTGCGCGCGTACCTCTTTGAGCGCCGCTCGGCTGCCGAGGTCGCCGCTGCGTTTGGTTACACCGTGGAGACGCTGAACTCGATCGTGCGTGACTTCCGCGCCGGCCGACGGGAGTTCTTTGTCTCACCGCGCCCGGGACCCAAGCGCGCGCCGGCGAAGGAGCGCGCGCATACCCGGATCGTTGAGCTCAGGGCGGCGGGGCACTCGATCGACGAGATCGCGCTGGTGCTCACGCGGGAGGGGATGTCACTGAACCGCACCGGGATCGCGGAGGTGATCGCCGAGGAGGGGTTCGGGCGTCTGTGGCGTCGCCCCGAGGCGCTGCGGGGCGCGCCGCGGCGCGAGCAGCTGCCCAGGACCGGCGTGATCGACTTCGAGCGGTGGCCCGAGCGGGTGCAGACCAAGCATGCCGGCCTGTTGTTGTGCATCCCCGACCTGGTCGCGTTGGACCTCCCCGCGATCGTGGCCGCCGCGGGCTACCCGGGCACGACCGTGATCCCAGCGATCTCATCGATCCTGTCACTGCTGGCGCTCAAGCTCGCGAACATCCGTCGCACCTCGCACGTCGAGGATGTCGCGACAGACCATGGGGCGGCGCTGTTCGCTGGGCTGTCCTCGCTGCCGAAAACGACCGCGCTGACGAGCTACTCCTACAAGCTCTCGCACGAGCGCCAGCACGCGTTCCTGGTCGCTCTGAACCACGCGATGCTCGGCGCCGGGCTGATCGACGGCGCCGACTTCGACCTCGATTTCCACGCGATCATGCACTGGGGCGAGGACGCCGGGCTCGAGAAACACTACGTTCCCAGCCGCTCGCAGCGCACCCGCTCGGTGCTCACGTTCTTCGCTCAGGACGCCAGCACCCACAACCTCATCTACGCCAACGCCGACATCTCCAAAGCCACCCAAGCCCGCGAGGTGATCGCGTTCTGCGACCACTGGCGCTCGCTCACCGGCACCGACCCCGG
>VAWT01000151.1 GCA_005883415.1 Actinomycetota bacterium
CAGCTTCGCCGTCTCGGCCTCGGTCAGCTTGAACACGGGGATGCCGGTCCACATCGAGACGATGTCGGCGATCTCTTCCTCGCCGATCGACGGGCGCTCGGTGGACTCGCCGGCCTCCCACTGCTCGGACAGCTCGCGCTTGCGCTGGGTCAGCCGGCGCTCCTCGTCACGCAGATTGGCTGCCTTCTCGAACTCCTGGTTCTCGATCGCCTCCTCCTTGGCGCGACGCGTGCGCTCGATGTCCTCCTCGAGCTCGCGATACACAGGCGGAGAGGTCATCGACTTGATCCGCATCCTCGACGCGGCCTCGTCGATCAGGTCGATTGCCTTGTCGGGCAAGAAGCGGTCGGAGATGTAGCGGTCGGCCAGGTCGGCGGCCGCGTCGAGCGCTTCCTCGGTGATGTTGACCTTGTGGTGCTGCTCGTAGCGGTCGCGCAGGCCCTTCAGGATCTGTACGGTCTCCTCGGTCGTGGGCTGGTCGACCGTGATCTTCTGGAAGCGGCGCTCCAAGGCGGAGTCGCGCTCCAGGTACTTGCGGTACTCCTCGAGCGTTGTCGCGCCGACCGTCTGGAGCTCGCCGCGCGCCAGCGCGGGCTTCAGGATCGAGGCGGCGTCGATCGCGCCCTCGGCGGCGCCGGCGCCGACGAGGTTGTGCAGCTCGTCGATGAACAGGATGATGTCGCCGCGCTGGGTGATCTCCTTCATCACCTTCTTCAGGCGCTCCTCGAATTCTCCTCTGTACTTCGAGCCGGCGACGAGGGCGGCGAGATCGAGGGTGTAGATCTGCTTGCCCTTCAGGAGCTCGGGGACGTCAGCGTTCGTGATCCGCTGCGCCAGACCCTCGACGACGGCCGTCTTGCCGACGCCCGGCTCGCCTACCAGAACGGGGTTGTTCTTAGTGCGCCTCGAGAGAATTTGCATGATCCGCTCGATCTCGATCTCGCGCCCGACGACCGGGTCGAGCTTGCTCTCGGCGGCGAGCTTCGTCAGGTTGCGCCCGAACTGATCGAGCAGCTTCGAGGACTTCTTCCCCTCCGAGCTACCGGGGCCGGCAGCGGCCGAAGCTCCGGAGCGCTGGCGGCTCCCGGGCCCTGACAGCATCCGGATGACCTCGTTGCGGATCTTCTCCGAGTCCGCGTCGAAGTCGAGCAGGATGCGGGCGGCCACGCCTCGTTCTCGCGCACCAGCCCGAGCAGGATGTGCTCGGTTCCGATGTAGTTGTGCCCCAGGCTCAGCGCCTCCCGGAGTGCGAGTTCGAGCACCTTCTTGGCCCGCGGCGTGAAAGGATGTGCTCCGTGCCGATGTAGTTGTGCTTGAGCGTCCGGGCCTCCTCTTGGGCCAAGACGACGACTTGACGGGCTCGCTCTGTGAATCGCTCGAACATAGGCTTCTCGTGTCTAGCGGGGGGTACTTAGCGATGATAGAAGGCGTCCAGATGGGGGGACGCCGACGAACCCGTTCCACCTACCTATTTCCGCCAACTGGCGAAAAGGTGCGCGAGATCGGGTTCGCTCTCGGGCCATGCGCCAGTCTACCAGCCACCGTCGAGCGTCTTGATGGCTTCGATCCAGATCTGTGCGCACGGTCACGCAGCTCTGCCCGGACGGGCTCCAAGCCAACGGGATCCGACCCGCGGCAGCTCCGGAGCGGCCGGTCCATGGCCCCGTTAGGATCTCGCCCCAGCAAACTTGTCTGGGGGGAAGTTCAATCTCTGTCTCGTATGCCGGGACGTCGGCGCACACGCCCCGAGCGGTCTGGTTCGTGCCACATGTGACCTGGCCGAGGCCCTTGCCGAGTCGGGGCACACCGTCCACCTGCTGAGCGACCGCTCTACGGCTCCGCCGCCTGAAGTGTTCGCCGCGTCCTTTGAACCGCTGACCGTTCCCGTCGCCTCAGGGCCATTCCGTCAAGCGGCACCTGAGACTGCGCGTCACAACCTGCTGCATGCGGCCGCCGTATACCGGGCGGTCAAGCGGATACACGAGCAGGAGCAGCCCGTGGATGCGGTGCTGGCGCCGCTATGGCGCTCCGAGGGCGCAATTTGCCTGCTGGACGACCGGTTTCCGACGGTGGTCTCGTGCATGACATCGCTGCGAACGCTGACGGAGGTCGACGACTCCTACCAGCAGCTCGAAGACATTGAAGAGCGCCTGAGCGAGCATCGGTCGCCTCGTCACCACGTGATCCGGGCCCTGCAGGCTCGTTCGACCGGCGAAGTCGCGTCCATCCTCTCCGCCGATCCAGTGACGGCACACGGGGGCCGAGTCGGCGAAGCCCTGGCGATTTACGCCCGCCTGCGCGCCGAGGCGCTTGCCGTGACGCTTCCCCCCGAGGCCGGCTACGTCACCGACTTCCTCGACCTCGTCCATGCCGACCTTCGCCAGCCGCTGCGGTCTATCCTCGCCCAACATTTCCCGCCGACGTCGGAGCCAGAGTTCAGGGCTATGTCCAAGCGGGCGCGAGCGCTCGCTGCCTGGATTGGCGAGCCGCTCCACGCCGATCGCCGAAAACGGTCATGGCGCCGAGGGGGCTAGTCCCGCATCGCCGGGAACAGCACGACCTCGCGGATGGAGTGTTTGCCGCTGAGGACCATCACCAGGCGATCGATACCGATCCCGACCCCTGCGGTCGGGGGCATGCCCTGCTCCAGCGCCTGCAGGAACGCCTCGTCGTAGGGCTGGGCCTCCAGGTCGCCGGCGCCCGCCAGCGTACGCTGGGTCTCGAACCGCCGCCGCTGCTCGTCGGGATCGTTGAGTTCCGTGAACGCGTTGGCGATCTCCATCCCGGCGGCGAAGGCCTCAAACCGCTCCACCATTCCCTCCTCCGAACGATGGAGCTTGGCGAACGGCGACAGCTCGACTGGGTAGTCGAGCAGGAACGTGGGCTGCACCAGGGTCGGCTCGACGTGCTTTGAGAGCAGCTCGTCGACGAGCTGTGGCCAGGTATCGGATTCCTGCACCTCGATCCCGCGGGCGCGCATCTCGGTGGCCAGCGCCTCGCGCTCCCGACAGCGCTGGATGTCGATGCCGGTGCGCTCCAGAATCGCGGCGGCGAGCGTCTCGCGCCGCCAGGGGGACGCGAAGTCGATCGGCCCCTCGTATCCGACCTCGGCGGCGACGGTCGACACCAGCCGTTCGGTGCGGGCCGCGCCGTCGAGGTAGTCGGCGTATGCCTCGTAGAACTCGACCATCGTGAACTCCGGGTTGTGGGTCGAGTCGACTCCCTCGTTGCGAAAGTCCTTGCCCAGCTCGTAGACCCGCTCGAGCCCTCCGACGATCAGCCGCTTTAGGTACAGCTCGGTGGCAATCCGCAGGTAGAACCTGCGGTCGAGCGCGTTGTAGTGGGTCGTGAACGGCCGCGCCGCGGCGCCACCGTACAGCGGCTGGAGTACCGGAGTCTCGACCTCGATGAACCCCTCGCGGTCGAGGAATCGCCTGACCGCGGAGATCACCCTCGCGCGCAGGGTAAAAAGCTCCCGCGCGTCCTCGCTGGCCATCAGGTCGAGCTCGCGATGGCGAAAGCGAGTCTCGACGTCTTGCAGGCCGTGGTGCTTCTCCGGCGGGGGCCGCAGAGATTTGGCCAGCAGCGTGAAATCCGTGATCCGCAGGGTCAGCTCGCCCCGGCGGGAGCGGAAGGCCACCCCCTCGACCCCGACCAGGTCCCCGATATCGAGGCTCAGCAGCCGCTCGAAGCCGGCCTCCCCGAGCTCGTCGACGCGGGCTTGGAGCTGGATCCGGCCCGAGCGGTCGACGAGATCCAAGAACGCCATCCTCCCCTGCTCGCGCCGAGCGGCCAGCCGACCAGCGACGCGATGCGAGACGTCGGTCTCTTCGCCGGAAGCGAGCGACTCGTGCGCCGCTCGCACATCCGAGATCGGCTCCACCCCGGCGAAGGCGTGGGGGAACGGCTCCACCCCTGCGGCGCGCAGCGCCTCGAGCTTGCGCCGCCGCGCGGCGAGCAGCTCCTTCGGGGCGTCGGGATCGCCCTCAGGCAGGCGAGGCCCTCCTACTTCCCGACGTCGATCTTCGTGATCTTGAGACGGCGCTCACCCCGCGGCGTTGCGAACGCGACTTCCTCGCCGCGCTTGCGGCCCATCAGGGCCTGGCCGATCGGCGACTCGTTCGACAGCTTCATCTCTGAAGGATTGGCCTCAGCCGAGCCCACGATCGTGTACTTGGTCGACTTGCCGCCCTGTTCCTTGACGTGGACGATCGACCCGACGCGCACGACGTCGGTCGGCAGCGAGGAGGAGTCGACGACGGTCGCGGAGCGAAGCTTCTCCTCCAGCGCGGCGATCCGGGCCTCGAGCATCGCCTGCTCGTTCTTGGCGTCGTCGTACTCGGCGTTCTCTGAGATGTCTCCGAACTCGCGAGCCTCCTTGATCCGCGCGGCGACCTCACGGCGACGGGTGGTCGACAAGTGTTCGAGCTCGGCCTTCAGGTTCGAGAGGCCTTCCGGCGTGAGGACTACATCCTTGGGCATGTAAGCGTCTTCTGTGGTCGGGTACTGGAGACGAAAAAGTTCCCGCTCGAACGGCGGGAACTCGGGGCTCCACGCTTCCAGCTCGCGTGGGCGGGCAAGTATAGAGATTGCCAGCCGGCTCTCCGGGAGCGTCCGGCTCCCAGCCGCTACTGGCGCAGCAGCGCCCGCGCCGCGTCGATATCGGGTGCTGTCTGCAGCGCCTGGAGCAGCTCTCTGCCCCTCCGGCCGTGCGCGAGGCCCAGCCGCTCGAGGTACCACGGATAGAACTTCCGCAGGTACCGTCCGCCGCGCTCCGCTCCCAGGTGCTCGACGGCCCGCTCGATCACCCAATCGAGCTCGCTCAGGATCTCCTGGCGAGTGGGCTCGCGCGCTCCGGAGCCGTTGCCATCCGCAAGCAGCTGCGCAAACAGCCACGGGTTCCCGAGCGAGCCGCGGGCCAGCAAAACGGCAGCCGCGCCGGTCCGCTCGAACGCCAGCTTGGCCTGGGCGGGAGTCCGGAGGCCGCCCGACACCAACACCGGCGCCGGAAGCTCTTCCGCCAGAGTCCGCGCAAGCTCGTAGTTCGGTGCCCCCGTGTGTCGCTGCGATGCGTGACGGGGGTGGATAGCGATCCCGGCGACGCCCCCCTCGAACACCAGACGGCGAGCCAGCTCGATCCCGCTTCGGTCGCCCGGACGCTGGCCGCTGCGGAGCTTCACGGTGACGGGCAGCCCGCTCCCGTGCGCCGCCGCTTTCGCTAAGGCGACCGCGCGCGAGGGCTCTTCCAGCAGCGCCGCGCCGGCTCCCGTCTTGCACACCTTCGGAACGGGACAACCCATGTTGAGGTCGATCAGGTCCGCTCCGGCAGCCGCGACCCGTTCGGCCGCCGAGGCCATCACCTCAGGGTCGTGTCCGAACAGCTGGATCGAGACCGGATGCTCCTCGGGATGGATCCGCAGCAGCTCACGGCAGGTGCGCTCGTTTCTGTAATGGATGGCGAAGCTCGACACCATCTCGGACACCACCAAGCCGGCGCCGAAACGCTTGGCCTGCAGGCGCACAAACCAGTTGCCGATCCCCGCCAGTGGTGCCAGCGCGACCCGGTTGGAGACCCGGACGCCACCGAGCGTCCAGGAGTCGGTGAGCTTTCGGGACACGCTTTCATGGTACGAATCATGTCCGTGGATATCTCGACCCTGCTGAAGCCGTGGACCGACCTGGTCCTCGATCAGGTCCCAGGACTCGAGCTGTTCGATGTGCACACGCACATCGGCCACAACGACCCGGACGGCATGAAGCAGCAGCCGCAGGAACTGATCGCGTCGCTCGAGATGGCGCGGGCCCGCGGCGCGTTCGTCTTCCCCATGCACGAGCCCGAGGGCTACGAGACCGCGAACGACGCGGTGCTCGCCGCGGCGCGGGAGTCAGATGGCCTGCTGGTGCCGTTCTGCCGCGTCAACCCTCACGACGATGCCCTGCGTGAGGCGGAGCGCTGCGTGGACGCCGGCGCCCGGGGGATCAAGCTTCACCCGCGGGCGGAGCAATTCACCCTGGACCACCCCGCCGTCACGCAGCTCGCCGCGCTCGCCAATGAGCGCCGACTCCCGATCCTGGTTCACGCCGGCAGGGGCATCCCGGCGCTCGGATTGCACGCTGTCCAGCTGGCCGGCGAGTTCCCAGACGCCCGGCTCATCCTGGCGCACGCCGCGATCTCCGACCTATCGTGGATCTGGCGCGCCGCCCCCGACCACCCGAATCTGCTGTTCGACACGGCCTGGTGGATGCCCGCCGACCTGGTGTCGCTGTTTTCGCTCGTCCCACCGGGCCAGATCCTGCTCGCCTCGGACTCGCCGTATGGCCACACGATGATGTCCAGCTCCTTCCAGCTTCGGTGGGCGCTCCAGGTCGGCCTTTCGAGCGAGCAGATCCGCTCGGTGGCGTCCGAGCAGGCGCTTCGACTGGCGGCCGGCGAGCCGCTTGCGCCCGCCGG